>DFYN01000014.1:0-16230 GCA_002383615.1 Anaerolineaceae bacterium UBA4081 | reverse complement strand
ACCATCCGGTAGACCTGTTGGATGATTGCCTTGCCGGGCTCGTCCGCCGGGTGCGCCTTGCCAGCAAATATAATTTGGACAGGCATGCGCGGGTTGTTGATGATACTCAACAGGCGGTCAATGTTGCTCAGCANNCAAATCGCCGCGCTTGTATGTGGCAAACCGCCGTGCAAACCCAATCGTCAGGGAATATGGCTCAAGGAATAATCCAGTCGTCATTGCCTGACCGGCACTGATGCTGCCGGATGCCCATTGGCGCCGGGCGCGTTCATTGGCATACACCACCAACTTGCGCTTGAGGTGGCGCCGAACCATCCACAAATCCATATCCGGGATACGATCAAGGTTTTCCCACATATCCAGATCATCAACGTGCTCATACCAATCGGCTCCCAGGTATTTATCAAAGAGGATGCGCATTCGGCGTGCCATCCAGGTGGCAGTATGAATGCCATTCGTGACATATTTTATAGGAATGTCGTCTTCGGCTGTGCCGGGATATAACCATTGCCACATCCGGCGCGAGACCTGTCCGTGCAGCTCCGAAACAGCATTGGCAGATTGACTCAAGTGCAGCGCCAGCACCGGCATGACGAATGAGTCGCCCCATTGTTGCGGTTGTCGTCCCAAATCAATAAACTGTTCATGGCTGATGCTCAAGCCCTGCCAGTACGCGGCAAAATATTTGTCCACCAGCCAAAGCGGGAACTGGTCATTACCGGCTGGAACGGGTGTGTGCGTGGTGAATACGTTACCCTTTCGGACAAGCTCCGCTGCTTCCGCAAATGGCTTGCCTTCGCTGGTCAATTCGCGAATTCTTTCCAACGCCAGGAAGGCGGAATGACCCTCATTCATGTGCCAGACGGTGGGTGAAATGCCCAATAACCTCAAGGCGCGCACACCACCCATACCCAGCAGGATTTCTTGAGAAATACGAATTTCAAGGTCGTTGGAATACAAGCGAGCGGTCAGGGATTGGTCCTCAGGCGAATTTTCTGGGACATTGCTATCCAACAAGTAAAGGTTCACCCGACCCACCTGGACCTGCCAGATGCGGGCTGCCACACTTCGTCCGGGTAAATCGACCGAAATGGTGAGCGGTTTGCCATCTTCACCCAACAGGGCAATCACCGGCATTTCTTCCAATTTCAACTGAAAATTGCGGGTTTCCTGCCACCCATCCTCCGTGATATGCTGGCTAAAATAACCCTGCTGATAAATAAAGCCAACCGCTGTGAGCGGCATCCCCAAGTCGCTGGCTTCTTTCAGATGGTCGCCCGCCAGGATGCCCAAGCCGCCTGCGTACACTGGCACGGATTCATGCAAGCCAAACTCAAATGAGAAATAGGCGATTTTCTTGTTGAATAGTCGTGGATATGTTTTATTGAACCAGGTGTCCTTACCTGACATATAAGCGTCGTAGGCAACCATGACCTGATCGTACATATCGAGATAGGCAGGGTCATCCGCCACGGCGTTCAACCGGGCACGTTCCACCTGACGCAGGAACGCAACGGGATTGTGGTTCAAGCCATCCCATAACACCTTGTCAATCAGTTGAAACAGGCGAACAGCCGGCGGGTTCCATGCCCACCACAGGTTATATACCAACTCGCTCAACCGATAAATCCGACGCGGAATATCAAAATGGTTTGGAACTTCCCGTTTTAGGGTCATGTGGTCTCTCTTCGTTTTCATAAGGTTAGGGTTTTTAATCCTGTCAGACAATCAGAAGGATAATAATGTATCAGATCCTCATTATACATTTCGTTTGACACTTAAGATGATCATTTTCCTATGGTTGGCAATCTCTGATTAATGTTTTACGTTAACCAATTATACCAGCATAGGCTATTCAACCTCTTATTTTCAATATATTGATGGTTTGTGTTAATTTAGTTAATACAAACAACATATCGCAACAAAGGGGCAGACTCCTGTGAGTCTGCCCGATGTCTGCCTGTAAGCGGATGGGTTATTGCAGCAATAACAACGCGTGACTGGCTGCATCCAGCAATCCACCGGGTACAAAGCTCAAAACAACCAAAGCCACAGCGGTTACCCCCGCCACAGCAATGATCCAGGGTTCCAACTTGGGGGTTGATTCGCCTTCCTTCATAAACATCACTACCACGATGCGCAGGTAGTAATAGGCTGAGATGATTGAGAGCACCAAACCAATCAACGCCAGTTCCAAATACCCACCCGTGATCACGGTACGGAACAGGAAGAACTTACCCCAGAAACCCAGTGTCATTGGCACACCCGTGAATGAGAGCATGAAGACGGTCACTGCCGCACCCAACCAGGGATACTTTCGCCCCAGTCCAGTGAAGTCAGCAATTTCCAACCCCTTGCCTTCCTTTTCTTCTAATGCAATCACCACTGACCACATACCAATCGATGCCAACCCGTATGCTGCCAGGAAAAACAAAGCGCTGGCAACCAAATCACTGGTGACTTCACGGACACCAAATGGCACAAACGCCATCAACAGGTAGCCCGCCTGGGCAATGCTGGAATATGCCAGCAGCCGTTTGATATTGGTTTGCGCAACGGCGACTACATTGCCAATGATCATGGTCAGGACTGCCATTCCGTAGAAGAAGGGGGTCAGTTGTCCGGCAAGGCTCGGGAATGCGGTCAGGAACACCCGCAGGAGCGCAGCAAAACCAGCAACCTTAACAGCCACCGACATGAAGGCAGTTACCGGTGTGGGGGCACCCTGGTAAACATCAGGCGTCCACCATTGAAAAGGTACTGCCGCCACTTTGAATCCAAAGCCCACGATCAACATAACCGCGCCCACCAGGAACAAAGGCGCCAGAATCGGCTCGCCGGTTGCAGCCGCCATGATGCCGGGTAAATCTGTTCTTGCAGTCGCACCAAATATCATCGCCACGCCGTATAATACAAAACCCGAGGCAAAAGCGCCCAACAAGAAATATTTAAGGGCTGCTTCTTCTGACCGTTTGTTACCCCGCGCCAATCCAGCCATCACATACAGGGGGATGGAGAGCATTTCAAGCGCCAGGAACACCAGGATAAGGTCATTTGCATGCGCCATCACCATCATGCCAGCCACGCTGAACATCAAGAGCAGGTAGAAGGTACCGCCGTGTAAATCTATCCGCTTCATATAATCGTACGCCAGTCCGATGGTTACTAGCCCTGTTGCCAGCACCAGGATGTCCACAAACAGGGAAAAGCCGTCCAGGACAAACATGCCATAAAAGGCGGTGGTCGCATTACGCAGTAATGACCAGCGAGCCACAGTCAACCCCAACGCGGCAGCCAGTCCAGCAGCAGCCAGCAAACCAGTGATGCCTTTCCGATTCGCAGGGATCCACAGGTCCGCCAGCATGACCACCATCGCCCATCCAATCAGCACCAGCAGCGGAAGTATTGCAATCAAATCTGTCTGGGTCATGGTTTTTCTTCTCCGTTAAGGCAGCAAGGCTGCCTGAGTTACCACACCGACCAGTTTTTCGACTGCCGGATTGATCAGGTTGAAAAAGGGTGTCGGGTAGAGCCCAATCCAAAAAATTACCAACAAGATGGGAACAAGTATGGCGATTTCCCGCCAACTGACATCCTTGAGGTTACGGTTCTCATCATGGGTGATAGGTCCCAGGAAAACCTTTTCAAACATTGAAAGCAGGTAGACTGCCGCAAGAATAACGCCCAGCGCAGCCACGCCCGCAAACCAAAAATTATTCAGGACAGATGAGTTGAATGCACCTGTCAAGATGGTAAACTCGCCCACAAACCCATTCAACCCCGGCAACCCAGCTGAAGAAAGCGTGATAATCAGCATCAAGGTTCCCATCACAGGCACCACTTTCCATAACCCACCAAAAGCGGACATCTCGCGTGTATGACGCCGGTCGTAAAGCATGCCCACCACAAGGAATAATCCACCTGTGCTCAAGCCATGGTTAACCATCTGCAGGATGGCGCCGCTTACAGATTGCATGTTGAGGGCAAATAATCCCAGCATCACAAAGCCCATATGGCTGACGGAGGAGTACGCCACCAGTTTCTTAACGTCCTTCTGGGAATACGCGACCAGCGCGCCATAGATAATGCCAATGACAGCCAACACCGCCATCACCGGCGCAGCGGCGATTGCTGCTTCAGGGAAGAGCGGAATGTTGAACCGCAGGAAACCATAGGCACCCATTTTCAGCAGGACGCCTGCCAGGATGACCGACCCAGCTGTTGGGGCTTCAACATGCGCATCCGGCAGCCAGGTATGCAATGGAAACATGGGAACTTTGATAGCGAAGGCGATCGCAAAGGCGATGAATAACCACGTCTGAGCTGCCGCGAACGTCTCCCTTGCAGCCATCAATAACGGAACCGAGAACGTGCCTGCCTGCCAACCTATAAACAGGATGGAGACCAGCATTAACACCGATCCTGCCATGGTGAACAGGAAGAATTTAACCGCGGCATAGACCCGCCGTTCACCTCCCCAGATACCAATCAAGAAGTACATCGGGATAAGGGTGAATTCCCAGAAAATATAGAACAGGACCAAATCTTGCGCCAGGAACACACCCAGCATNNGACTGCTGTCCAGGTTGAGAGGATAGCAATAGGTGTCAGGAATGTGGTCAACAATACCAGCAGGATGCTCAAACCATCCACGCCAATCGTAAATCGGATATCCAAACCGGATACACTCAGCCAGAGGGTATCCACTGTGAGTTGTAGGTCAGGGTTTTCCGGCTTAAATTGGGTCAACATCCAGATGGATAAACCGAAGGTCACCAGGGAGGTAATCAGTGTTGTCCATCGAATGGCTGCCTTGTGGTCAGAGCGAAGCAAAAGAAGGATGACCACGCCTACCAGCGGGAAAAAAGTCGTTAAGAGCAGAGGATTGAGAAATGTCATATCCGCCTACCTCAGCAGCAAGACTGCCAACATGATTGCAACACCGACCACCATCCATAGGGCATAGGTGCGCACATAACCGGTTTGAAGTTTTCGTAGCAGCCCTGCCAGTCCAACGGTCAGGCTGCCAGCGCCATTAACCACACCATCAATACCGCCCTGGTCTACAGGTCCGGCAAACCAGGCTGCCAGCCACTTGAGGGGTCTGACAATAATAGTCTGGTATAGCTCATCAACGAACCATTTCCGTTCAGAGCCTGTATACAATGCACCTAATTTCGTAAGGGGATCCGGTTGCGCTGGCGTTGCCAGTGGTTTGCGTCCATAGAGCAGCCAAGCCAGGAAAATACCAACCAGCGCTAAGCCGACAGAAAGAAGGGCAACTGGTAAAACAAATTCTGCAGGCTCAGCATGCCCCAGGGTATGTTCCAGCCAGCTTTCCAGTGTGTGGACGCCAGGCAAGTTGAGCGCTCCGCCTAGAACCGACAGGACCGCCAGGAAAATTAGTGGGACAGTGATAATCGCAGGCTGCTCGCTGGCATGTTCTGCCGCCGGAGTGCGTCCCTTGCCAAAGAAAATCATCAGCACCTGGCGTCCCATGTAGAACGCCGTAAAGAAGGCTGCAATCGCCAGGACGGCAAACACACCCAGATTATGTCCCTGGGCAGCAGCCAGGATCTCATCCTTCGAGAAGAAACCCGCCAGCGGTGGAATGCCCGCCAAAGCCAGGGCGCCAATCAGGTATACCCAGAAGGTTACCGGCATACGCTTGCGTAAGCCGCCCATGTTGCGCATATCTTGTGGGTCAAACAGGCTATGACCATGGGAGTGACCCGCTTTGTCTTGTCCTTCAGCCTGCTCAGCGCCATGCTCAACACCTAAAATGACCGCGCCTGCTGAAAGGAACAGCAGCGCTTTGAAAAAGGCATGGGTCGTCAAATGGAACATCCCGGCAACTGTGGCGCCCATTCCCACCGCCGCAACCATAAAGCCCAATTGGCTAATGGTGGAGTACGCCAACACTTTCTTGATATCATATTGCCCCACCGCGATGGTGGCGGCAAAGAGCGCTGTGGCAGCCCCCACCCACATGACCACATCTTGTGCCATGGGCACCTGGGAAAAGATGGGCATGGAACGGGCGACCAGATAGACACCTGCCGTAACCATGGTGGCAGCGTGAATGAGCGCCGAAACTGGTGTCGGACCAGCCATGGCATCTGGCAGCCAGACAAACAGCGGTAATTGGGCAGACTTACCTGCCACACCCAACAACATGAAGAGCGCGATTGCCAACACCACGCCCGGCAGCGCTGCCGCAACCTGCGGCGCCCGGGCGAATATCTCGCTAAAGTTCAACGTACCAAACGCACCAAATAACAAGAATANNCCGATTCCGTCCGCACCCTTTTCAAACCAGAAGCCAATCAAGAGGTACGAGCACAATCCCACACCTTCCCAGCCCACGAACAACATCAAGTAGTTGTCCGCACTGACCAGGATCATCATTGCCAAGATAAAGAGGTTGAAATAGACGAAGAAACGGCGGTACCGCCCCGGGTCTTCGTTGAGGCGTACATCCGTGTGCATATAACCGCCAGCGTAGATGTGGATGAGCGTGCCCACGCCGGATACCACCAACATCATCAAGACAGACAGGGTATCCACCCGGAAGTTCCAGCCAACTCTGAACGTCCCGACGGTAATCCAGTCTGCAAACGGAACAATAGACCCCTCGGGAGTACGGCTCAACCCAAACGCCAGCGCAACCGCCACACCAAATGCACCAGCAGCTGCCAGGCAGGCAACCAATGCCACGCCCTTCTCGCCTAACCACTTGCCCAACAGCAGGTTGAGGGTCAGCCCAATCAGCGGTATGAATACCACCCAGGGCACCAGCCGAAACAGCGGGTCAAAGGCAACTTCACTCAAGTTCATTGTTCCCTCTCCTAGCCTTTCAGGCTGTGTTCCTGGTCTATATCAATGCTGTTGCGTGAGCGGAAGATGGCAACCATCAATGCCAAGCCCACCGCCACTTCAGCAGCAGCCACAATCATCACAAAGAATACAAACAACTGTCCGTTAAGTGATTGGTAATAAGAGGCAAAAGAAACAAATAGCAGGTTGGCGGCGTTAAACATCAACTCAAGCGACATAAAAGCCACAATTGCATTTCGCCGGATGAGAACGCCCACCACACCCAGGATGAATAAGATTGCCGATAAACCGATGAAATATATTAAAGGAACCATATGTGCCTCCGCCGGCTTACGGCTTGTCCTGCTTGGTCAGCACAATCGCGCCAACCAAAGCCGACAGCAGGATGACTGAAGTAAGTTCAAATGGAAGTGCATATTTGGTGAAAAGGGTCATGCCAATCGATGCGGGACCTGCATCCATGGCTGATTCAATCAACATCAGGCTCATATCACCTTTTAACACCAGCAGCAGCCCAGCCTCAACCAAAACCACGACTGCCACACCGATGATTGCCCAACGTTGTTTGCCCCAACCCGCTGCAACCGGCAACTTCTCGCCACCCAGTAGCATGATGACAAACAAGAACAAGACCATGATTGCGCCGGCATAGACCGTTACCTGTGCGAGAGAAATAAACGGCGCACCCAGCAACAGATACAAGACCGCCACAGTGATGAAGTTCGACACCAGGAACAAAACGGCGTAGATGGCGTTACGGCTGACCAACATTCCCACCGCAGTACCGATTGCGATGGCTGCCAATATCAAGAAAACAAGGATCTGGATCGTCATTCTCATCCTCCCTAGTCAGAGGGGTCTTTCATGACCGGCACTGCCTTGGTAAACTCACCCGGCTTGGTAACCTGTGGTGTAGGCTTGGCTGTAGTGGCATCTAACAGCATATCTTTAGTGTAGATGGACCCCGGACGGTCAGTGAAGGATATTTCGTAGTTGTCACCCAGTACAATTGCTTCTGTCGGGCAAGCATCTTCGCAAAAACCGCAGAATATGCAGCGCAGCATATTGATCTCATAGGTGCTGGCATATCGTTCACCCGGAGAGTACCGTTCTTCATCTGTGTTTTCAGATGCCTCAACAAAAATCGCATCCGCCGGGCAGGCTGCTGCACATAGCGCACAGCCGATGCACTTTTCCAGTCCATTGTCATAACGCTTCAGGGAATGACGCCCACGAAAACGCTGCCGAACCGGACGCTTTTGTTCCGGATACTGGATGGTAATCGGCTTTTCAAAAATCATTGATTTAAGCGTCTGCCACAAGCCTTTTAACATCTTATCCTCCAATCAATACCAGTACTACCGCGGTGACGAGCACATTTGCCAGCGCGATCGGGAATAACACTTTCCAACCCAGCGCCATCAGGCGGTCATAGCGGATACGCGGCAGGGTTGCCCGAATCCAGATGATGACAAACAACCACAGGAAAGCTTTCAAGAACAGGTAAACAAAACCCAGCAAAGGATATTGGTCAACAAACGGACCCTGGTAGCCACCCAGGAACAGCGAGGACCCAATGATGGCAACTGTAATCATCTTGATGTATTCAGCCATGAAGAATAGGGCAAACTTCATGCCGGAATACTCAACGTGATAGCCAGCAGTCAATTCCTGTTCAGCTTCCGGCATATCAAATGGCGCACGGTTGATTTCAGCCAGGCTTGCCGTGAAATAGATGACAAAAGCTACCGGTTGAAGCAGGATGAACGGCAGCGTCTTTTGCGCTTCCACAATACTGTTGATGCTCAACGAGCCGGCTAACATGACCGGACCGACAAAGGCTAAACCCAACGCCAACTCATACGAGATCATCTGGGCGGTGGCACGCAAACCACCCAGGGTAGCATACTTGTTGTTACTGCTCCACCCCGCCAGGGTGATGCCATATACCGAGATGGATGTAATTGCCATGATGTACAACACACCAACGTTGATATCTGCCAACCCCATCGGCGTGCTGAAATTACCAATCGTGAGAGTTGGTCCCCACGGCACAACCGCGGAAACCACCAGCGCAGGAATGACGGTGATGACCGGCGCAACAATAAACATGAATTTATCTGCGTTGGTCGGAATTAACTCTTCCTTGAAAATCAACTTAATCGCGTCTGCGATTGGCTGGAGGATGCCGCGTGGACCTGCCCGATTGGGTCCAATGCGCACCTGAATACGCGCCAAAACCACTCGCTCCATCAGGGTGACGTAGGCAAACCCTGTCGTCAACGAGAGGATCAAAACCAGCGACTTGATTAACCATTCCCAAATCATCTTTGTTCCTCCTCTGTCACTGGTTTACCGGTGCGTTCGTTCGCACGCGGGCAGGCATCGGTTGTGTAATGGGCAGACCGGTAGAACGCGGCGCTAAAACAACATCANNTTGATGCCCAACTTATCTGCCAGGTTGGGGTGGAGCCAAATTTCTGCAGCAACCAACCGTTTAACGAGCAAGTCCGTCGCTGCAATGGTCGTGCCCTGGTCCAGCAAGCGTGTGAAAGGCACCACCAGGACTTCTCCATCCTGAACTGAAATGGGTGACACCATAGTTGCAGCCTTGCTTACAGGTTTTGCAGTAGAGAGGGGCAGCGTAACGCCCAACCCCTGATGGTTATCATAGGTGGTCCCACCGTAGTACACATCAGAGCGACCAATAATGGGAGTCTGCTCAGCGACCTCTGCCAGCGCCTGGTAAGTCAGCCCGGCAAAGGCAGGTATGGTTTGCGCCAGTTTGCGGAAAACAACCGTCGCCGCCCGCCCTTCCAGCGCCACACCCATCTTCTCGCCCAATGCCGCAGTGATGGCGAAATCAGCCCGCGCTTCACCTCGCACCGGCACCGCCGGGTAGTAGCGCTGCACACGGCGTTCACCAGAGGTCAGCGTACCATCCCGCTCCGTAAATGCCTGGGCAGGCAGCACCACATCCGCCAACTTGGCGGTTTCGGTCAAGAACAGCTCCTGAACCACCACAAACTTGGCGGTTTTGATTGCTTTTGCCAGGGCAGGTTCGTCGCCCGCCGGATCCGCAGCTGCGATGATAAGGGCGTTCGCGCCGTTCAACGCACCTGCCAGGTCAGCCGATGGCTGCCATCCCAGTTCAAATGCACCCTGGGTGTTGGCTGCCTGCCAGGCAGCCATTAAGCCATTATTGGGGGTGCCGAAATGCTTTGTTTCCCGCAATAATTGGGCAGCCACTTCTGCCAGGGTTTGCGAAGCCTGCACGCCCAACCCCTCTGAACCGTACACAATAATGGCGTTCTCTGCTTCAGCAAATGCTTTGGCAATCGCCCCTATTTTTGCAGGAGCCTTTTGTTCCGGCAGAAATTGCGCCAGAGTCGCGGTTTCGCTGCCATAGGCATAGCGGACAGAATGTGTTGCATATTCTTCCAGGCGGGTATCGCGCGGATTAACCACAATCAAGGTCGCGCCACGTTCGGTTGCTTGCTTGATGCGCAGCCACCAGATGGGCGCTTCCTGATGCAAATCACAGGCAACCACTATAATTGCGTCGCCTTTGCCCAGTGTCCCCAGGTTTGTGCCGGGAGCAACACCCACCTCAGCCATGAGGTCACCGCCCGCCATGACCGAGTTCAATATGGCTTTGCCGCCACGTGCATCCGTCAGAGCTTTCAGTGTGAACAGGTCTTCATTCGACAGACGACCGCCCGCCAGGCTGACCAACCCATCACCTGCTTTTGCCAGTCCATTGGCGGCTGTCTCCAAGGCTTCGTCCCAGGTCGCCGGCACCAGTTTGCCATCTTTACGCACCATGGGTTGGGTCAAGCGCTCTGCGCTTTCAGCATAGTGATACCCCAAACGACCTTTGTCGCAAATCCAAATTTCATTGACGCCTTCATTTTGGCGGGGTAAGACTCGCTTGATGACGGTCCCGCCACCGGCTTTGGCTTCCCGGCGGACGTTTAATGCCAGGTTGCAGCCAACCGCGCAATGCGTACAAATGGAAGCAGCCACATTCATCTCCCACGGGCGTGCGCCAAAGCGAAAGTCTGCCGTGGTTAATGCACCAACCGGGCAAATATCGGTGGTATTGCCGCTAAAAATTGAATCAAAACCAGGCTCCGATCGGGTAATGATCTCCAGCGACCGACCACGCTGATAGAAATCTATCACAGGCTCATCCACAATCTCATGTTGGAAGCGGACGCAACGTCCACACTGGATGCAGCGTTCCCGATCCAGCCAGATTAGCTCGCCCAATGGAACATTTTTTGCCAGGTGTTTCTTATCCGAATATTCAAAACGGCTGCTGCCTGGACCGTAACGCATAGTCAGGTTCTGCAGCGGGCATTCCCCACCCTTATCGCACACCGGGCAATCCAACGGATGAGAGGTGAGCAAGAACTCCACAACATCCTTGCGTGCATCCATTACCTTTGCGGTGGTTGTAACAATGACCATGCCTTCCGTGACTGGCAGGGTACAGGAGGTCTCCAACTTAGGACCAAATCCAATTTTGGGAGAACCATCTGGTTCCAAAACCACCTGACCGGTTGCTCGATCCACCACTGGTCGCCCCACATCTACCAGGCACATCCGGCACATACCCACCGGTTCCATCTTCGGGTGATAACAAAATACCGGAATGTCAATTCCAATTTGTTTGGCAGCATTAACCACCAGCGTGCCTTCCGGTACGGTGATGACCTGCCCGTCAATTGTTAATGTAATCAGTTTTGGCATGGCTGTCCTCACTCGCGGACGTGCGCTTCAAAATCAGCGCGGAAATGGGTAATGCTGGACATCACAGACATGATTGAAAACTCGCCGAGCGCGCACAGGCATTTGTTCTGGATTTGGCGNNATATCTGCTGCATCTGCCTCACCCTCCACAATCCGCTCTGCCAATTGGCTCATCCAGTAAGTGCCTTCACGACAGGGCGTGCATTTACCACACGATTCATGCATGAAGAAATGGGTCGTTTTGGATACCATCCAAGCCATATCCACGCTGTCATCCAGGATAATGATTGAGGCAGAACCCAATGGGGTACCCAGCGCATTGACTGACTCGTAATCCATAGGTGTATCCAGGGCTCTGTCATCTGCCACGATTAACGCTGAGGATGCACCTGCCGGCATAATCACACGAATGGTATGCCCTTCCGGAATACCACCTGCCAGGTCATAAATGAGGTGGCGGAAGGTCTCGCCCAGCGGCAATTCATAGTTGCCTGGCTTGTTCACCTTGCCCGACACGCTGAATACCTTCAATCCGGGGCTTTTTTCGGTACCAAACTGTCGGTACCAGGCGGAGCCATGCTCAATGATGAGCGGCACATTCGTCAGAGTCTCAATATTGTTGATAACTGTCGGTTTGCTGAATAACCCTTCAACTGCCGGAAAAGGTGGGCGCAAACGAGGTTGACCGCGCTTGCCTTCCATGGATTCCAACAGGGCTGTTTCCTCGCCGCAAATGTAAGCGCCAGCGCCCATGTGGATAAATAACCGTAATGAATACTCTTTGCCAAATAGCCTGTCGCCCAGCAGACCCGCTGCTTCAAGGGCATCAATGCGCTTCTGCAATTCCTTGCCAATTTGCCAGAATTCGCCGCGCAGGTAGACGTAACCGACATTCGCTTGCACTGCGTAACACGCCAGCATCAAGCCTTCCAGGAACTGGTAGGGATTACCTTCCAGGATTTCACGGTCCTTGAAGGTGCCAGGTTCGGATTCATCGCCGTTGGCGACCACATAGTGCGGCCAAAGTGTATTCGGCAGGAAGGACCACTTGACCCCGGTGGGAAAACCTGCCCCACCCCGCCCGCGCAGTCCAGAGGTTTTAACTTCGTTCAGCACATCCAGCGGCTGCATGGTCTTGACCGCTTTCTCAAATGCCGAAAAACCACCGTTTTTGCGGTAAACATCCAACTGATCAATCCCGGGTGTATCCCGATGGCGTAAGAGGTAGTAGGTCATGATTTCACCTCCCGGGGTGCACGCCTGCGCAGATCGGCAATAGTCGCTGATGCGCTTTCCACCGTTTGGTCTTGATAGTAAGTCACCTCGCCATCGCCCTGCACCTGAAATAGGGGGGCATGGTCGCAGCCTGCCAGACAGGTGACCGCTTCAATGGTGACCAAGCCATCCGGCGTGGTCTCACCTACCCCAATCCCTACAGCATTGCATAATTGTTGCAAGAATTCGTCTGCCCCGCGTAAGGCACACGGCAAATCCGTGCAAACCTGGATGCGGAAACGTCCGCCCTTTTCTTCGGCGTCATGGAAAAGGGTATAATAACCGACGATGGAAGCAATGTCTGTAATAGACGCCCCGGTGATTTCTGAGATATCCTCAAATATGTGCTTATTAATGAAACCAGTCTCAGCCTGTGCTAAATGCAGGAGCGGCATCACGGCAGAGCGCTTCTGATCAGCCGGATAGCGGCTGAGGATATCTTCAACTTCCTTGGCGTGTTGAGTAAAGAGATGGTTCATCGGTCGGCATCTCCCAAAACGATATCGATACTTCCAATAATGCCCACCACATCCGCTACAAAGTGACCCTTGGTCAGCAGGGGCATTGCCTGTAAACTAATAAACGAGGGTGTGCGCAGATGGACGCGGTAAGGTTTCGGTCCGCCATCTCCTTCCAGGTACACACCCAGTTCACCACGCGGCGATTCCGTGGCTGCGTACACGCCTTCCTTCGGCGCTGGGTAACCCTCCGTCCACAACTTAAAGTGGTGGATGAGCGCTTCCATACTCACACCCAATTCAGACCGCGGTGGTGGGATGAATTTCCGATTGTTGCTGCGTATCGGTCCAGTCGGCATTTTGTCCAAAGCCTGTTCCACAATCCGCAGGGATTGACGCATTTCCTCCACCCGTACCAGATAGCGCGCATACACATCTCCAGCGGTTTCGGTGGGAACATCAAAATTGTATTGTTCGTAGCCTGAGTACGGGCGCGCTTTGCGCAAGTCATACGCCATGCCTGAGCCGCGCAGCACCGGTCCTGTCAGCGAATAGCGGATGCAGTCTTCCTTGCTGATAACGCCAATGCCCTGCGTCCTTTCCAGGAATAGTGCGTTATTGGTGAGCATGGATTCGTACTCTTTGAGGCGCGCCGGAAAGATGCGGATGAATTCGCGCACAGCCGGTTCAAACTCCGCCGGCACATCCCGCCACACCCCGCCCGGACGGATGTAGGTGGTCATCATGCGCTGACCGGAAATCATCTCAAAGATGTCCAGGATCATTTCACGTTCGCGCATGGCATACAGGAAAACGGACATGGCTGCCAGATCCAAACCGGAGGTGCCTATCCAAACCAGGTGGGAATTGATGCGGGTTAATTCCGACAGCAGAACCCGCAGGGTTTGTGCCCGTTCCGGCACATCCAGCCCGACTAATTTTTCGACTGCCAGGCAGTAGGTCAGGTTGTTGCCGAGCGGATTAAGGTAATCGAGCCGGTCAACCATGACTTCCGCTTGCTGAAAAAGTTTGGATTCCATGTTCTTTTCAACCCCGGTGTGCAGGAAGCCAATGTCCGGGATGCAATTGACCACAATCTCGCCATCCAGTTCCAGCAGCAGGCGGAGAACGCCATGTGTACTGGGATGTTGGGGACCCATATTTAAAAGCATCGTCTCACCCGTCAACGCACGCGGGGAGAGCAGATGCTTGAGTTCTTCTACTTTGACGTCTCGGAATGCCACTATATCAGACATGGTCTACTCCTTTGGGTGTGGTTTACGCCGCTGAACATCTTCGTAGTTGAAGGTGAACTGCACTTCTTCGTAACCCAACGGATAATCTTTCCGCAGCGGGTGTCCCTGCCAATCAGCCGGCATCACAATTCGGCGCATATCTGAGTGACCATCATACAGGATGCCGAACATATCAAACACCTCCCGCTCGTACCAGTTGGCGCCCGCCCAGACCGTCTCTATGGTCGGGAGGTGCGGATTGGTACCATCCACCGGAACGCGCAGGCACAGGATGATATTCTTGCTCATACTGTAAACTTGGTAAATCACATGAAAGCGCGGTTCCATCTCTGGATAGTAATCCACCGCGGTCTCATCAATTAGCATCTCAAAGGCGTGGTCATCTCGCAGGGATTGGCAGACTTCCACAATCTGGTCTGCTTTCACAGTTAGTGACACTTCGCCGGCATACTCATGCACTGCCACCCCAAAGCGGGCTTGCAATGCGTCCACGACTGGCTGAAGGTGCTCGTCCATGTCTCTCCTCTATCCCCAGGTCTTCAGTTTCTCGTGCCGGACTTTATCATGCAGGGTGATGACGCCATGGATCAACCCTTCCGGGCGCGGCGGGCAGCCTGCCACGTACACATCCACCGGCACCACCTCATCCACCCCTTGCAGGATGGCATAGTTATTATAGACACCGCCGCATGAAGCGCAATCGCCCATGGCAATCACCCACTTGGGGTCGGGCATTTGGTCATATAAGTGCCGCACTACCGGCGCCATTTTCCGGGAAACCCGCCCCGCCACAATCATCAGGTCCGACTGGCGTGGGCTGGCGCGGTTTAGTTCCATGCCGAAACGCGACATATCGTAACTGGATGCCTGCGCCGCCATCATCTCAATGGCACAGCAAGCCAGACCAAACAGCATTGGCCACATAGAGTTGGTGCGCCCCCAGTTCACGACTTGTTCCAGCGTGGTGGTTATCACACCCATCTCACCCGCTTTTTGTTCTATTCCCATTCCAGTGCTCCTTTCTTCCAGGCGTACACGTAGCCTACCATTAAGACCAGCGCAAACAAAACCATCTCCACCAATCCGGCTTTGCCCAAATCTCGCAGCACCACCGCATAGGGGAGGAAAAAGACCAACTCAACGTCAAAGAGGATGAACAGCACCGCTACCAGGTAGTAGCGAACGGAGATACGGCGGGAGCCGGGACCGTAAGGGATCATGCCTGATTCATACGGCTGACCCTTGCGCTCAGTGGGTCGGTGGGGACCAAAGATGGTGCCCAGGAAGACGACGAAAAAGCCGACGAACACTGCTAAACAGATGACCACAAACAGGGGAAGGAACTGCTCGACCATAGCGCTCCTTAATAAAATTAATATGCTTTATTTTATCGTATTACGCCGATAATTATAACATAACCCGGCGACGCGTGGTATTTTTCACAAATTACCCACGCCTGTTAAAGCATAGCATAACTTGGAAAAAGAGATGAGAGATTTGAGACGCGAGAATCGAGAATCGTGATTCGTAATTCGTGATTCGTAGGGGACGGGTCTCCCGTCCCGCCTATCTCATACCCGTCATTCCGACGCCTGCCTTTTGCGGAGGATTCTGCTTTTGCCAGACCAGCAGATGCCTCCTCACGGACA
>DFYN01000128.1 GCA_002383615.1 Anaerolineaceae bacterium UBA4081 | reverse complement strand
ATTAGTGTAATTCGTGGACTGCTTGTCTATGTCCTCTGATAAAAAAGCACACGGACTGCTCCATGTGCTCTTTGTTCCCTGTCAATCATGACGAAGATTACGGGCTTTGGTCGTGTTGGGCGCGGGACTTCCACCAGTCGCCCACAACAATGGAAGCTGCTTGCAGCAAGTTAAGGCGGCGACCTTGTCCAGGGACTTCCAGTTCGCGCTTGTCGCAGACCGTGGACAGGTTGGCGTTGTCGACATGCGATTTCAGGTCATCCAGGGCAGCTACGCGTTCCGGGCTGTCAGGCAGGGTCATGATGGTGTCGATTTGTGCCATCAGTTCACGCGCGCGGATGATGCGGTGGTCAGTTGCTTCGGCGACCTTTGCATCGATGACGCCAAACTCGCTCTTGACCTGGTTGAGGCGAGCGCCAGCCTCATAGGTAGCATTGACAATCGTGTCGCGGTCCATCCATTTGGTTTCGTAATTGAGCACATACTTCCAACTGGGCTGCAGCAATAATTGGCGGTGCTCTTCCAGTGTCCGGGCAAACAGGCGGTAGCCATGCTTTTCGGGTTCTTCAAATGCCTGTGAACCCGGGTCCAGGAAAGGCGCCATGGGCGAAATAAAGGGCGTGACGCGGTGTTCATCTTTGGCTGCATAGCGCGCCAGCATCCGGCGGGAGTATTCAATTGTCTCCATCACGCTGTCGTAGGTTTGCTCTTTCAAGCCGACCATAAAAAACAGGTCCAGGCGGTTGGTACCGGCATCCAGGGCGTAATCGATGGTTCGCTCAATCTCTGCATTGGAGTAGGGACGCCCAAAAGCGCGGCGAATCCGCTCGTCATGCGACTCCATTGAGATTTCAATGGTGAAATGCGGCAGGGCTCTTGCCATCTTATCAAAGAAGGCTTTATCGGCGGCTGCAAACATCTCAAACATGACTGGTTTCTTGTAACCCGATATGGCGTCCAGGAAGCGGTCAGCGTAATCTTTGCTCGGCTGGCGGATATCACCCAGCACAAACACAGGTCCCTCGCTGTATTCGCCAATGCGGCGAATATCCTGAGCCAGCAGCTCNNGCGGCGGTGATGGGGTATTTTGTCCAGTTTTTGAACGGGATATAGGACGCCAGGTCGCGGTAACGCACAACCGAGCGGATGACGTGAGTATAGTCCAACAGCAAATCATCCAGGCTGTCGGGTGAATAGGTCAGGTCGTTAACGGTTGCGATGCCATCACTGTCTTTCCAAACCAGGTTGGGTATCTTTGCCAGTTGTGATGCATCCACTGTGCCGCTGGAAGGGCGAATTTTACCGCCAGAGCGCAGGTACTGCATGAGCTGCAACAGGGGCAGTTCGGTTGAATCACCGCGGATGATGAAATCAACGCAATCGTATTGGATTAATTCCTGGTGGAAGTAAGTGGAAGAAAAACCACCAAACAGCACTGCGCGGGTAGGGTGCAGGCGTTTGACAATTTTCGCCACTTCAATGGAACCGTGAGCATGCGGCAGCCAGTGCAGATCAATGCCAAAGCAAAGGGCGTCCAGTTTCTGAATGGCAGCTTCGGCATTAAAACGTGCATCTTGCAGCATGCGGACTGCCAGGTTAATGATGCGGGTGCGTAAACCGTGCCGTTCAAGATATTCCGCCATGCTCGTAAAACCGATGGGGTACATCTCAAAGACGGGTGTACTGGGAACAAGGTCGCTGACAGGACCATAAAGGATTGACTTGTCACGGAAGTCGTAGACGCTGGGTGCGTGGAGCAGGATGAGGTCAGGGTTGGACATGATGAGTCTCTCTGGCGAAGGTAACTGTAATGGAGAACGCGGTTTCGCCTTTCCGCGCAAACGACGCAAGTATAACATGCTTGGCAGGCTGGCAGCCTTTCAGAAGGCTATCAATTTGGATGATTATATCCGATTATCAAAAAAAGGTTATCCAACGCCTAGCAAGCGTAAGCCTGCACCGACAGCGTAAGCAACTCCGGCAGCCAAACCACCCACGATCAACATTTCCAATCCACTCATCAGCGCATTGCGCCCGGTCACCAGGGACTTGGCTGCCCCCAGGGCGAACAACGCTACGCCGGAGAGCGCCATGGATATATAGAACAGCGTAGGAGCAGGAAGGTTGAATTTAAAGAGCAATCCTGCAAGATAGATTAACAATGGAACGATTCCTGCAATTAAGAACGCGGCAAATGTGCTGAAGGCTTCGTTGATTGGCTTTCGGTCATCTGGCAGCATACTGAGTTCTTCAATCATCATGGCATCCACCCAGCGGGTATGGTCGCGGCTCTTGATCGCCACCATCTGCGCAGCATCCTCTTCGGGGTAACCCTGCGAGAGGTAGAGTTGATGCAGCTCCTCTTTTTCTGAGTCGGGGAAATGTTCCACTTCCCAGGCTTCGCGTTGGCGCTCCCGCGCATAGTACTCCTGGTCTGATTTAGCGGACAGGAATGCGCCGGTTGCCATGGAGAAGCCGTCCCCCATCAGGTTAGCCAGACCGAGAATGATGACGACGCCGAAATCCAACTGTGCGCCTGCCACACCGCTGACCACGGCAAAGGTTGTGATGATGCCGTCCAAGCCACCATACACAAAATTTCCCAGATATTGTGAGCCCGCACCGCCATGTTTTTCCTGGGCAGCTGCAGCAATACGCTGGCTTTCATGTGCGCGGGCAGCCGCTTCTGTATCGCCGGAGGCGTAGGCTTTACGGGCTTCTTCCAATCGTTTTGATATGGACATTTGTAATCCTTATTTTAGGATGATTTGTAATAAACATACTTGCTACTCAGACAAGCATAACTGTAATCCAATTAGTCAAAATTGACTACTGATAAGTGTAAATTATCTACTGTATAATAATCATATGAAAACCCTGCGTTTTATTTCCACATTGCTTGCCATATTGACGGGATTATTTTTCCCGGTTGTTGCTTCTGCCCAAACTTCTGCACCCCAGGCAGTGGTGATTACCGCCAGTGGACCGATCACCCCGGTGATGTCGGGGTATATTGAGCGTGGTATTGCCATGGCAACCGAGCAAAACGCCCGGTTAGTGGTCATTGAATTGGATACGCCTGGCGGCGGCGTGGAATTGATGAACCAAATTGTGCAAACTATCCGTGCCAGCTCAGTACCAGTGGTGGTATACGTCAGCCCTAATGGCGCTATCGCCGGGTCAGCCGGGATGCTCATTACCATGGCAGGGCATGTGGCTGCCATGGCGCCAGAGACCAGCATTGGCGCTGCTTCACCGGTGGGGTTGCAGGGTGAAGATATTGAATCAACCATGGAAGCTAAAACCAAGGAAATCTTAAAAGCTCAGGCACGCTCGCTCAGCGAAGCACGCCCGGAAGCAGCCCGTCAATTAATTGATGAAATGGTCGACTCCGCCCGGGCAGTATCTGCCAGTCAAGCGCTGTCAGTGGGTGTTGTGGATATAATTGCCAGAGATTTACCGGATTTGCTACAGCAACTCAACGGTCGCCAGGTGCGGATGGCAGATGGCTCACTAGTCATCCTTGAGACCACCGGCATCAGTCTGCTGCCTGCCGAGCAAACGCTGGTTGAACAGGCTCTGGGACTGCTCACCAATCCGAATATTGTCTTCCTATTATTGACCCTGGGCGTGCAAGCCATCCTGATTGAGTTATCCAGCCCGGGCGGTTGGGTGGCAGGATTTGTGGGTGCGGTGTGCGTCTTGCTTTCAGTTTATGGTCTTGGAATCTTACCGGTAAACTTGTTCGGGTTGTTATTTATCGTACTGGCGTTCGCCCTGTTTGTCCTGGATATCAAAGCGCCCACCCATGGTGGGTTAACGCTGGCAGGTGCGGGTGCGATGATAGCAGGCGCACTCGTGCTCTTTAACTCCACCCGTCCTGCCGGGTTCCAGCCTGTCTCAGTACCGCTCGTGATTGGCGTATCCTTATTCATTGCGCTCTCTTTTACTGCCATCGTGTCCTTTGCATTACGTGCCATGCGCACCCCGGTGCATTCTGCACAGGCAATTTTGGTTGGGAGGATTGGTACGGCAGTCAGTGATATTGATCGGCGCGGTACGGTCCAGGCGGCAGGGGAGCAGTACACGGCGGAATTGGTTGAAGGTGAAGCGCCCATTCCTCGTGGGGCTGAGGTGGAGATTGTCGAGCTGGATGGTATCCGCGTCCGTGTCAGGCGACCTGTGGAGAAGAACCCTTAAGTTACCCAAAATTTTGAAATATACAAATCCCCTCAATTTTGAGGGGATTTGATGTTATGTCTGTTACGGAAACGTTAGCTACGAGGACGCACGTGTGTGAGTCGAGGCGGTAGGTCTTCCAGCATTTTCAAGAAAACAGTCACAGCTTCCGGGTCATATAGCTTCCCGCTATTTGCAATGATGTAGGCGCGTGTTTCATCAACCCCCCAGGCAGGGCGATATGGTCTGTCAGAAGTGAGCGCATCCCAGCCATCTACAACCGAAAATATCCGGGCGGACAATGGAATGGCTTCACCAGCCAACCCGCGGGGATAGCCACTGCCATCCCAGTGCTCATGGTGGCAATAAGGAATGTCCAACGCTAAGCGCAGGAACTCCACATCTGCCAGCATCTCATAGGCGTAAATGGGATGGCGGCGCATCACCTCCCATTCATCCTCAGTGAGTTCCCCGGGTTTAAGCAGGATATTATCTGGTACAGCCATTTTACCGATATCGTGCAAGAGGGCGCCGCGGCGGATGTGCGTTAACGCCTCACCATGCAACCCCATGCGCCGCGCCAGTTCAATCACCAGGGCGGTTACACGCAGAGAGTGACCTTTAGTTTCTCCGTCCCGCAATTCAAGTGCCCGCGCCCAACCTTCAATAGTGGCGTCGTATGCCATGGTGAGGTCCATGTTCGCACGCTGCAGGTCAGTGAACAGGCGGGAATTGTCAATCGCCAATGCAGCCTGACTGGACATGGCTTCCATAAACGTAATCCATTCTGTGTCGTTTATAATCGGTTGGCGATGGAAGAGTTCCAGCACGCCTACCACCAGGTTCTTGGCAATCAAGGGTACAGCAAAGTAGGACACAAATTTCTCTTCCCGCAGTGACGGCACAGCCAGCAGGCTTTCATCCGCATGGCTAAAATCCGGGTCGTGAATCGTCCGGCGAGTCAGCGCTGCCTGACCGGCATAGCCCTGCCCCAACGCCAGTGAAACACCCTGCAGGTTCTGATGGCGGAATCCGCTATACGTGTCACTGGTTAATCGTTTTGTCTGGGGGTCGAGCAGATAAATAATGGCAGCATCAACCATCAATTGAGTGGTGACCTGTTCGAGGAAGAGCTGTAAGGTTAACTTGAGGTCAATACTGGCAGAAATGGCTAGGTCCACCCGTCTAAGGGTTTCCAAATATCTTAATTGACGTTGGACCAACTCTTCGTTGCGTTTTCGGTCAGAAATATCGCGGGTTATGGAGATAATGCAGGGTTCTCCATTGACGTCGATGAGCTTTGCAGACATCAATCCTGTCTGGATGCTGCCATCCTTGAAGCGGAAACGGGCTTCTAAATTCTTCACTTCCCCATCGGCGCGTAGACCCTTAACCAAAAAATCCCGATCTGCCGGGTCAGCCCAAATGGCAATGTCCGTGGATGATTTGCCCTGGATATCTTCCTGGGTATAACCGGTCAACTCGGTAAAGCCATCGTTGATTTCGAGGTACATACCGTCCCGCAGACGATTAATGTTAATCGCGTCCGGGGATGTCCGGAAGACTCGGGCAAATTTATCTTCAGAACGGCGTAGAGCCTCCTCCGCTGCTCGGCTGGCTGTAACATCGGTCAGGATGCAGAGCAGGTGTGTTTCCTGCTCGCCCCGAACGAGTCGTCCGTGCATGGAAACCACTAGAATTTGGCTATCCTTCCGAACGANNTGGAAGTTGTGCGCGGAGTCTGGTGTGAGGAAATTACTGAAAGGCTGCCCCAGGACTTCTTCGCGCTGATAACCCAACATCGCCAACCATTCTTCATTGACTGCGATAATTTTTCCATCATGGCGAATGCTCTGGTAAGGCAAGGGGGCTTCATCATATAACAAACGCCAGCGCTGCTCGCTGTCTTCCAGCGCTTTTTGGGATGCAACGCGCTCACTGATGTCATGGAAAATGACCATCACGGCAGGCTGTCCTTCCCAATCAATCTTGACGCCTTTGACTTCAATAAATACTGTTTTACCTGTTGCTGTCAGAATTCTAAAGGCAGCCAGGTCTGGTACAAGTTCAGGGAGGTCCCCCTTCCGGTTTTGATACAAGTCTGCAACCATGGATTTGTCATCCGGGTGGATAAAGCGTAGAAAAGGCTGACCGCGAATTTCACTGGCTGGTAATTCAACCATATTGGAGGCATGCGGATTGATCAGCACAATAATCGCATCACGGATAACGATAATCCCTTCGTTGGCATGCTCAACCAATATTTCGTACCTGGCTTCGATACGTTTTAATTCATTGGATCGGCGGTGAATCGATTGTCTTAATGTCCAAACCCAGAAGAAAGACCCCAGTAGCAGAATTGCAGTTATCCCCAGTCCAAGAATATACCCACGCCAGGATTGCCAAAGATCGGGTTGTTCCAGCACCCCAAAGTGCTTTTCAACCAGTTTGTCGTAAGTGCCGTTTTGTTTGAGGATATCCAGACCCGTGTTTAGGGTTTGAATCAGGGCAGTATTTCCGTTTTGAACTGCAAAACTGTAATTGATGGAGAGTACATTCAAACCGACCGGTCGCAGCCCGCGCAGGTCCATCTCGCGGATGAAATATAGTCCCTGAAGTTTATTTAATAACGCGGCATCATATTGCCCGTTATTGAGGAGCATTAAGGCTTCCAATGGGTCTTGTACACGGATGATATTCGTGGTCAGATTTTCCTTTGTGAGGAAATCATCCATGATACCGCCAGCCTGGACAATGACTGCTTTCCCCCGCAGGTCTTCCAAGGTGGTCACCTGACTGTCATTACGAACAAAAACATCAATAGTTAATTTAGAATGCGGGTTGGAAAAATCATAGACCTGGTCGCGTTCTTCAGAATAAGTTAATCCTGATAAAGCGTCCAACTTGCCATCCAAAACTTGTTGGCGAATTTCCGACCAGGGACCCAGGCGGAAGGTCGCGCGCATGCCCATCGCCTCGGCAGCTGCTTGCATGAGCTCAATGTTGAAGCCTTGGGGGGTGCCGTTTTGGATATACTCATAAGGAGGATATGCCTGGTCTGCGCCTACAAGAATGGTGATGGGTGATTCGGGAGATGGTGTCGGTTCAGGACTCTGCGCTGAAGCCGACCCTTGCCATATCAAAAAGCAAACAGGCAACAGGAGCAACCCGACCCCGGCTCTGATTGCCAACTGTTGCTTGCGAAGTTTACTNNTAATCAGTCTGCGCAAACCAGAAATCGTCCATGATTTGACCATCAACTTCAATAAAGATTGTGACAATCAGCGTTTGCACTGGGGCGCTTTATCCAGAACTGAGCAGCCGTTCTGGCGGTATAATTCATGAAGAACATTTTCGGAAGATGGAGTGTGTCGATGGAACCAAAAATTCGCGTATTGATTGCCAAACCTGGCTTGGATGGTCATGACCGCGGCGCAAAAGTAGTGGCGCGGGCATTGCGTGATGCTGGCATGGAAGTGATTTATACGGGCTTGCGCCAAACCCCAGAAATGGTAGCTGAAGCAGCCCTTCAGGAAGATGTGGATGTGGTGGGATTATCCATCCTTTCAGGTGCCCATATGGGATTGGTTCCTCGAGTTATGGAATTGCTGCGCGCCAATGGTCAGGAGGATGTGCACGTATTTGTAGGCGGTATTATCCCCGAAGAAGATGTACCGGCTTTATTGGCAATGGGTGTGATGGCGGTCTACGGACCAGGCACAGTCTCAGATACTTACATTACCGATATTCGCAAGGCGGTGCTGGGGCAATCCGCCGCAGCCTGAGGCGGCTGCATGGATATCAATGCCATTATTACAGCGGTCAAGGCTGGTGAACGGCTGGCGCTGGCACGCCTGCTGACTCAAGTTGAGAATGATTCATTCGAAGGGCGCGCTGTACTGGACGCGCTCTTTTCTCATGCGGGTCGTGCCCATCTGGTGGGAGTCACCGGTTCACCCGGAACCGGTAAATCCTCGCTGGTTAATCAATTGGCTAAATCGTTTCGACACCCTGCGGATGGACAACCGGAAGCAACGGTTGCAATTGTGGCAGTGGACCCGTCCAGCCCATTCACGGGCGGGGCTATTTTGGGCGACCGGGTGCGCATGCGCGACCTGAGCGGCGACCCGGGAATCTTTATTCGGTCCATGGCGTCCCGCGGCGCATTAGGGGGCTTGGCACGCTCCACGGCGGCTGTGACTCAAGTCCTGGATGCGGCGGGGTTTGATATCATCCTGATTGAAACTGTTGGCGCGGGTCAAAGCGAGGTGGACATTGCGCGTCTGGCGCATACCACCGTGGTGGTGGAAGCCCCCGGTATGGGCGATGACATCCAGGCAATCAAAGCGGGCATATTGGAGGTTGCGGATATTCTGGTCATCAACAAAGCAGACCAACCCGGGGTTGAAGCGACTGAGCGGGCATTAAAAACTAACCTTGAGCTGGCACATCCTGAGAAAATGGAATTTTGCTCTGCCTTTGGTCTATCCCTGGGCACCTTTGAACCAAAGGCGATGTGGCTGCCGCCCGTCTTGAGGACCATAGCGCCCGAAGGTAGCGGGGTGGGTGCGGTTGCTGCCGCCATTCGCCAGCATGGAAATTATCTGCGGGAGACGGGCGAGTGGCGCTTGCGAGAAGCCGCCCGGCTGGATAGTGAGTTGTATCACCTGCTCCAGGCGACACTTATGTTTCACTGGCAGGAAACCATTGCGCAAGGAGAATTTGAGGTTGTTTTTCAACAACTCCTGGCACGCCAAATTTCCCCCCAGCAGGCGGTTACCCGCCTTCTGGAGGGCATGGTCACTCCCTGGCAGCAACACGGTTAAGTACAAATTTCGTTAGCCATCTATCACCGCCTTGCGGTACAATCGAAGAAGAACGTCAATTGCCCTGGAGGATGACATGAGTATGCCCCGCACCCGAATCGCTGACCTGCCGCAGATGATTGGTCAGACTGTAAAAATTCAAGGCTGGCTGCAGACCCTGCGCGACCAGAAGAAAATGCAGTTTATGATCATTCGTGACACCACTGGCTTGGTGCAGGTTGCCCATTTCAAGCCTGCCAGCGCAGAATTGGCTGAGCAGATTTCTAAGGTTTCGGATGAAAGCGCTGTTACCGTCACGGGCAAAGTGGTGGAAAATCCTGTAGTTAAGTTGGGCGGTCTTGAAGTTCAGTTGGAGACGCTGGAAGTCAACAACCTGTCAGACTCTCCATTGCCCTTTGACCCCTATGCTGAAACCCTGCCAGCCCAAGACTTCCGGATGGACTGGCGCTATTTGGACCTGCGTCGCCCTGTGAACTTGCTCCTTTTCACCGTACAAACGACTATTTTGGCGGCTTTCCGCGAATATTGGCTCGCACACAACTTTATTGAAATCAACTCGCCCAAGCTGCTGGGTGCACCCAGNNCAAATGGCGATGGCAGCCGGTTTTGAGCGGGTTTTTGAAATTGGTCCAGCATTCCGTGCGGACCCATCCTTCACTGCCCGCCATATGACCGAGTTTACCAGCATTGATATGGAGATGTCCTGGGTGGAATCACATGAAGATGTGATGGCTTTTGAAGAGAATATGCTGGCGTATGTATACGGACGGGTCAAGGAAGCCCATGGTGAGCAAATCTCGAAACTGATGAACGTCGATTTACAGGTTCCGAGCGTGCCTTTCCCGCGCATCACGATGGCAGAGGCGGTTGAGGTCTTGAAGAAACGCGGCTACACTTTGCCTCCTGAGAAAAAGGGCGATCTTGACCCGGCAGGTGAGCGTGAGTTGGGGGCATACATTAAAGAAACTTACGACCACGATTTTGTGTTCCTGACGGATTGGCCGATAGCTGTACGTCCCTTTTATCACATGCGCTATCCTGACAAACCTGGAATTACTCTGTCCTTCGATTTGATAGCAAACGGTTTGGAAATTACGACTGGCGCCCAGCGGGAACACCGGGCNNGATGTGCTGGCAAAGCAAGCCCTGGATAAAGGGCTCCATCTTGAACCCATCCAGTTCTACCTGGACTTTTTCCGCTTTGGCTGTCCGCCGCATGGTGGTCTGGCAATTGGCTTGTCGCGCCTGGCGATGGTGATGTTGGGCATCAATAATATCCGCGAGACGGTTTACATCTTCCGCGGTCCTACCCGTTTGAACCCGTAACAGACGGAGGTGCAAAGTGATCCTTGGAAAACGTGTTCGCCTGGCGCCCATTGAACGCAGCCTGATTCCCAGGTATGTGGAATGGCTTAATGATCCGGAGGTGATCGCCGGACTGACCATTCATTGGGCGATAACATTGGCAGGTGAAGAAGCCTGGTTTGATGGCTTGGCTAACCGAGACCCGGTTGAAGTACCGCTCTCCATCCAGGTGTTGACAGACGGTACCTGGCTGACTGTGGGAAATATTGGTTTCCATGCGATGGACCATGTGACCCACGCCTCCGAAATTGGTATATTCATTGGCGATAAGCGTTTCTGGAACAGCGGTTATGGCACGGATGCCATGCGCTTGATGCTGAGGTACGGTTTTGGCACCCTAAACCTGCACCGGATTTGGCTGAGAGTTTTCGCCTCCAACCCACGCGCTGTCCGCTGCTATGAGAAAGCTGGCTTTGTCCATGAAGGCACCATGCGCGATTCGGGTTACAAAGATGGAAAGTATGTAGACACCCATTTCATGAGCGTCCTGCGGCATGAATGGCAGGATGTTGACGTATAGGAGATTGATATGCCCTTTGCTCCCCATGTCCGCCATGATCGTATGAAGTACGGCGACATTAAGATGTATGCCGGCACCGCTTGCCCGGATTTGGCAACCCGAATTACGGACTACATGGGTATTGCCCTATGCGAGCGCGATATTATCAGTTTCCCAAACGATAACCTGTTTGTCAAACTGCATAGCAGTGTGCGCGGGCAGGACTGCTACGTCATTCAAACGACTTCCGTCCCTGTCCACCGNNCGCATTACTGCGGTTGTACCGTATCTCTGTTATGCCCGTTCGGACAAGAAGGACCAACCCCGGGTACCCATTACTGCCCGGCTGGTGGCGGATATGATTGAAGTTGCGGGTGCTGACCGCTATATCACCCTAGATTTACACGCGGGTCAAATCCAGGGCTTTTTCTCCATACCGGGGGATGTGCTGAGTGCGTTCCATATCCTGGTAGATTATGTGCGTGAAAAATTACCAGGTCTTCACCGTCCAGCGGTTGTGGCTGTTGACCTGGGCTTTGCCAAGAAGGCACGCAACTATGCGGCTGCATTAAACACCCCCATGGCTTTTATTGAAAAACGCCGCTCAGGGAATGATTCCAAGGCGCAAGCATTGACCTTGATTGGAGAAGTGGAAGACCGGGATGTCATTTTGGTGGATGACGAAGTGGATACGGGCGACTCAATGGTACAGGCGGTTAATCTGCTGAAAGAAAAGGGCGCTCGAGATGTGTACATGATTTTTGTCCACCCCGTCCTTTCTGCCACCGCAGCACGTCGTATTACGGACTTACCGGTTAAGGAATTTGTGGCAACCGATACCATCCCCATTCCACCAGAGAAAGCCGTCTTGTTTGGAGACCGCCTCACGATACTATCCGTGGCTCCATTATTAGGCGAGGTCATCACCCGCGCGAATGAAGGTCGCAGTGTGGGCGAACTCTTCAATGAGTGACCGCTACCCGCC
>DFYN01000152.1 GCA_002383615.1 Anaerolineaceae bacterium UBA4081 | reverse complement strand
ACCTCCACCCAACTGCCTTGAGTTTTTCCGTCCCACCCTATTGCATTTGCACCCTTTGGCAAGGTCAACCTGTCAGGTGTGCGGGATAAAATCCAAACCTCATCACCATTTTGTAACAAACGGTTAGTCAGAGCCTTACCAATCAGACCGCTACCACCTGCAATTAATACTTTCATATCACCTCCAAAGTCCTCACTGAAAATATGACCGTGCTATAATTTTCGGAAGGATGCCATTATGAGCAACGCAGTGCTTGTACTCAATGCAAATTACGAACCGGTCAACATTGTCGGTGTTCGCCGCGCTGTTGTCTTAATTTTATCCGACCGAGCTTTGCTTGTAGCAAATGGTCGAGGGTTTATTCACACCGTTAATTCAAGTTTTCCACTTCCAAGTGTTATCCGCTTGGAGAAGCAGGTCCATCGTCCGCGTTACTCAATCCGCTTGACGCGCAAAGAAGTGTTTCGGCGTGATGGGTTTACCTGCCAGTACTGCGGACGGCATGGGACAGACCTGACAGTTGACCACGTTAAACCTCGCCATCTTGGCGGCAGGTATGAATGGCGTAACGTGGTGACCGCCTGTCCATCATGCAATCACCACAAAGGTGGTCGAACTGTTGAGGAAGCAGGTATGCACCTGATTCGGTTGCCGAAAGAACCACCTGCCAGTGCTTCCTACATCTTCGGACGCTACTTGCCCGACAACCATGAATGGGAACCGTTTTTACAGGGTTGGTAGATTAATCCCAATTTATTGGCATGAAATCTTGTGCAAAGGCAACGGTACCGTCAAATGTGCTTTGAGCGCCTCGTAACCAGCTCTCCCGGTCACAATTGGAAGGATAGTGAATCAGGTATAACTTTTGGACTCCGGCTCGCGTAGCAATGGCGCCTGCCTGGTCTGGCGCTGAATGCCCAACATTTTTCCCGGCAACCTCATGGATTAACACATCTGCATCCTTTGCCAAATCCGCCACAGCCTGGCAGGGTTCCGTGTCAGAGGAGTACACGACACTTTTTTGGGGACCAAGAAAATCCATCCGCGTGGCAATATTAGGAATAGTGTGTTTAACGGGGGAAGACTGAAGGCGGATGCAATCATTTTGCAGGAGAAGCTGAGCCGGATTATCCTTTACAGGGTGGAAATGGACCGGAAATAATTTTTGCCAGGAATGCCAATTGTACAAATTTAGCATTGCCTCTGCACGATCCAGGGTGTCAATTAAGCCGTGAATGGTAATCGGTTTTGTGCGTCCTTCCAACCACATACCCATTAATAACAACGGCATCCCGCCAACGTGGTCTGGGTGAAAATGGGTGAGAATCAAGTCGGTTACTGAGTCAAAATCAATGTGCGCCTTTCTTAGGCGCACAATTGGGTTGCTTGAGCAATCAATCAGGATAGTTCCACAATCTGTGATGAGAGCAAGATGGGTGTTATCAAGGTCCTCATGCGGAACTGCATAACCAGCGCCAAGGATTAATACTTGATTCATACCAACACCTCCTAATAGAGTTTCTTCTCTTACTCTGCGGAAGCAGGAGTCTCCTGTGGTTTTTGAAGCCGTGGACGAATCACATTCAACCAAACCAAAAGCAAAACACCAAGTCCGACAACGATAGCCATGAACAGCTGGTTGATATTTATCCCTGCAACTGGGGATATATCCAGGCGCAGGAATTCCAAAAAGAACCTGCCGGTCCCATAGAAAATCATATAGACTGCAAAGAGGCTGCCCGTTTTGAGTCCAGGTTTCATGCGTCCCAGGAAAAGCAGAAGGGTCATGTTCAGCAAGTTCCAGACGCATTCATAGAGAAACAAAGGATGGTAGCGTTCTACCGCACTATACTCTGGCAGACGATGGGCAGCGTCAATGAATATCGACCATGGCAAATTGGAAGGTGCGCCATAGACTTCCTGATTAAAGAAGTTCCCCCAACGACCTATCGCTTGACCAAGAGCCAACCCCGGCGCAACAATATCTGTCCAGGCGCCAAAGCTTTGTTTGTTTTTACGCGCAAATATATATACTGCCAATGCGCCACCCATGACTGCTCCCGGAATACCCAATCCACCATTTCGGACGTTGAGTATTTGTAAGGGATGGGTCAGGTAGTACATGGTCGTAATCCCCTGCTCCACCATTGATGCAGGTGGAGTAAAGACATGCCATAGACGCGCTCCGATGATACCTCCAACCAACGCCCATGGCAGCATATCCCACACAACCTCTGGATTCCATCCGCGCCGTTTGGCTTCACGCGTGGCTAACCAGGCAGCCGCAAGGACTCCCAACATCAAGATAATGCCGTAAAAGTAAATTTTGTAACCGAATATCGTAAAACCGTTAATCATGATTTATTCCTTTTGATCATTAATTGAAACGGGGGCAGGTTTTTGACATTGCTTCCAAACCGACCAGATCCGCTGCAAGGCTGTAAAGTGGGTCAGAAAAGCCAAAATCCACACAGCTACCATCGGAACATTAAGCAACAAACAGGGCAGCAGGATCAAGAAACGCTCGAGGCGGCTCAATAACCCAATATTGGCAGTCATGCCTAAGGATTCTGCGCGCGCTTTGACATACGAGACTTGAACCGTACCTATGGCTGCCACAAATATCACCGGGACAGCCCAGCCCTGAGGGTGAAGGAAGTAATACACCAACAAGCCACCCAGGATAAACAGGTCAGAGTATCGGTCTGTTACTGAATCCAGGAATGCCCCAAAGGATGTGGATTGCCCACTCAAGCGCGCCATGCTTCCATCCAGTGCATCCAGAACGCCCATTAAAAGAATTAATACACCACCCCAACGGAAGTTGCCAAAAGCAAGCAGCACCGCGCCACCGGTTGTACCCAGCAATCCCAGTAAGGTAACCCAATTAGGGCGTAAACCCAGGCGAAGCAATCCGCCTGCCATTGCATCCAACGTGCCTTTGAACATGACGCGCATTCGATCAGAAAAAGTGATAGGCGTTTGTGGAGTTGTTTCAGTCACATGATTTCCATTTCGAAAGGATAGCTGTCCGTTGCAGCATGACTTATGCTAACGGATGCAGCGGAAACTGTCAAGCCGTCGCCATAGCAAATAATGGCTATGCGCAACATAATCAAGGGGTTCATTAATCCTCGTCCATATCGTCTGCGTCCCCATGGTCTTCATCTGGCGCTATTAACACTTCCCGTTCGCGCCCACTCCCCACCGGCGGACCAACAATCCCGCGTTCTTCCAGCACATCCAATAGTCTGGCAGCCCGCGGAAATCCAATGCGCAGCCGCATCTGTAACATGGAAGCGCTGGCACGCTGCGATTTGCGTACAACCTCAATGGCGCGCTGAATCAGGTCTTCATCAAACCCATTCTCAGATTTTTCCTCAACTGGCATCTCTTCCCATGGCGCAGATTGTTTGACCTCTGCCGCCATGGCTTTTTGCCAGTACGCAATAACCGCGTCCAATTCCTTGTCAGATACAAAAGCTCCTTGCACGCGCTGCAATCCGCTTGCTTCAGGGTTCATGAACAGGCAGTCGCCTTTGCCTAACAAATCTTCTGCACCATTTTGGTCTAAAATGACTCGCGAATCCACACCGGATGCCACGGTGAAAGCTATTCGGGCAGGAAAGTTCGTTTTTATTTTCCCGGTAACAATATCCGTGCTGGGGCGCTGAGTCGCAACAACCAGATGAATGCCCACTGCCCGCGACATTTGCGCCAAACGCACGAGGGCAGTTTCGGTCTGTTCAGGTGCATTTTGCATTAACTCCGCCAACTCATCAATCATCAGCACAACTCGAGGCAACTTTAATCCGTTGCGCCGGGCTACTTTCCGATTATATGTTTCAATATCGCGGGTTTTCTCTGCCTCAAGGATGCGATAACGGTGATCCATCTCGACTAACGCCCATCTTAAGACGTTCAACATTCTCTCTACTTTGGTTTCAACTTTACCCATCAAGTGAGGTAAACCATTAAAGCGCACCAGCTCCACCATTTTAGGATCCAGCATGGCAATCCGTAAATCTTCAGGTTGATTATTCATAATCAGGCAAGTCGCCATGGCTGCAATCGCCACGGATTTGCCCGATCCTGTCGTTCCTCCAATCAGAAGATGCGGCATTTTTGCCAGGTCAAAAACCACTGCCTTGCCGGACACATCCCGTCCGAGGGCAATAGCCAGCGGCGCGCTCAGGCTCTTAAATGCATCCGACTCCATCACCATCCGCAGGCGTACAGCCGAGGTATGTGGATTCGGAACCTCGATTCCCAAATATGACTGCCCGGGTACAACTGGTACAATCCTTAAGGTTCGGGCAGATAAGGCAAGCGCCAAATCTTTACGCAGGTCACTAATTTGGGAAACTTTAAACTTTAACAATTGCGGCAAACCGTCTGGTCCGGTTTTTTCATACGTTCCAGGCTCAATTGCAAACTGAATAACCGTCGGTCCTGCCCGATAACCTGCCACACGCACGTCCACCCCAAACTCACCCAATGTGCGCTCAATGATGCGTGCCATATTGAGGATTTCTTCTTCCTGCACAGTGGCGGGCGCATCCGCTGCCAAGATCGACAGTGGCGGCAAACGGTCACTGCGATGGCGAGGCTCAACCTCAGGGATGGTGTCATCTTCAGAAGTTAGGGGGAGTTCCGTCGGTTTCTCAACAGGACGAACGGATGGTTGAGCCAATCCACGCGGTCCTGGTTTTGCTTCAATGGGTTTTTCTTCTCCGGCTGTAATGGGCAGCCTGGCGCGAGATACCGGTTGGGATCTATTGGTCGATAGCTCAGTAACTGGTGTTTCCGCTCCTTCTTCTTCCGGCGCGGACGATGCCCAGGCTTGTATGACCTCGGTAATTTTCCGATCAAATCCGAAACCAAAGATGATTAGCGCCAGAGCCATAATTGCAAAGATAATGGTCGCCAAAGGTAACGGCATGATGAGCGTGAGCAGGCGCGCCAGACCCCAACCTACGGTGCCACCATAACTACCCTGTTCTGCCGGCTCGATTGCCATGCTGCCAGCGATTGCCAGCATGGCAAGGACGACAAATAACAGTCCCTCCAATGCCAGGACGCGCCCCAGGTTCAAGCCAGCCAACGAACCTAAATGCTGTTTCAACAACAAAACGCCCAGCAAAGCAAAAAATAAGACCACCAGGTAACTCCCCCAACCAAAACTGCGTTGGAGGATCACTATCCAGGGCGTAATAATGCTGCCTTTGGTTAACCCGACCAAACCTAAAAGGGTTAACAAGGCTAAAACAAAAAAGGCAAGCCCGGCAACATCCCA
>DFYN01000135.1 GCA_002383615.1 Anaerolineaceae bacterium UBA4081 | reverse complement strand
GTGGTCATGAGCAGCAAGTACCTTGGAACAGATGTCACCTTTGCCTGGCCGTCAGCCGAAATTGCCGTAATGGGTCCGGAAGGCGCAGCCAATATCCTCTATAAACGTGAAATTGAAGCGGCGGCTGACCCGGCTGCTGAACGCGCCCGCCGCGTCGCTGAGTACCGCGCCCAATTCCTCAACCCGTATGCTTCTGCGAACGCAGGCTATGTGGATGACGTCATAGAACCGCGCGAAACGCGCTACCGCATCATCATGGCGCTTAATGGTCTGCGCGACAAAGTATCTGCCACTCTGCCGCGTAAACACGGCAACATGCCCGTCTAATCTGCATCAGGAGCATTGAATGTCTTCTACTTTGACAAGTGCATTATTGATTACGGTGCTGGGCATGGGATTGGTGTTTGTTGGCATCCTGTTGCTGTGGGGCATGATGATACTCCTGGTACGCTTCATCAAGGACCCCAAAGAGGCGGTTGAGACTGCAGCAATACCATCAGACGTCTCACCCGAAGTGCCGGATACTGCTCAGCCGGTGCATAAGAAGCGGGCGCTTGCGGCTGCTGTGGCAGTTGCGATGCTCATGCGTCAATCCACCGCATCCTCTCAGGCTGAGGGCAGCGCCACCGTCAGCCCCTGGCAAGCCGTTTTACGCGCGGGCAACATGTCCCAGCGCGTCCAGATGTTTAACCGCAAGAATCGAGGTCGTTAACATGAAACTCCGTGTCAAAATTGAGAACGAGACCTTCGAAGTGGACGTGAAAGACCTTGCCGCCCGCCCCATTGTAGCCGAGGTGGATGGCGAGAGATTTGAAATCTATCCTGAAGAAGCGGTTGCGCCGGGTTCGATTGAGCCTGCTTGCGCCCCAGATGCTGTCACTTTTCCCCCTTCTGCTGCGCCGGCTGCAAATGTGGACCGCAATAAATCGGTGCTGGCTCCTATCCCGGGCGTTATTATCGCCATTGCAGTCAAGCCCGGCGATAGCGTGATCCGCGGACAGGAACTATGCACCTTGGAAGCGATGAAGATGAAGAACGCCATTCGAGCCACCCGCGACGGCAAAATTGCGACTGTTTTAGTTAATGTGGGTGACCAGGTCAAACACAGCCAGGTTCTAATCGAGTTCGCTGATTAGCGGAGAACTGAATGGACTTATCGCAACTATTTACTTCCTTGCTCGACTCCATGCAGGGTTTTTACTGGGGCAACATCCTCATGATTTTAGTTGGCTGTGTCCTCATTTACCTGGCTATTGTCAAAGAGTATGAGCCGGTGCTGCTGCTGCCGATTGGTTTTGGCTGCATCCTGGCAAACCTCGGCATGTCAGCCTATCAAGAGGGCGGCTTCATGCAGGTGATCTACAAAGCCGGCATCGAAACCGAATTGTTCCCCCTGCTGATCTTCATTGGTGTGGGCGCCATGATCGATTTCCGTCCGCTGCTTGCCCAACCGCGTATGGTCCTGTTAGGTGCAGCCGGTCAGTTTGGTATTTATGCTGGTTTAATCCTTGCCACCCTGCTCGGTTTCAACATCAATGAAGCAGCCGCTATTGGTTCCATCGGCGCGATTGATGGACCGACAGCCATCTTCGTCGCCAGTAAACTGGCGCCCGAATTGCTGGGTCCGATTGCGGTGGCAGCCTACTCCTACATGAGCCTGATTCCCATCATCCAACCACCCATCATGCGCCTGATGACCACGCGCAAAGAGCGCCTCATCCGTATGGATTACGCAGCGGTGGATGTTTCCAAACGGGCAGTCATCGTCTTCCCCATCCTGGTCACCATCATCGTCAGCCTGCTGGCTCCCACCGCGGCGCCGTTGATTGCCGCCCTGATGCTCGGCAACGTCTTGCGGGAAGCAAGTGTCGTGGATCGCCTCAGCAAATCCGCCCAGAATGAAATCATCAATATTGCCACCCTCTTCCTGGGCTTGGCAATCGGCGCAACGATGACCGCAGAAAGCTTCCTGAACTGGAAAACGTTGGGTGTGCTTGCACTGGGTCTCCTGGCATTTGTGATTGATACTGTGGCTGGCTTATCCTTTGGCAAACTGATGTCTGTCATTACCAAAGGCAAGATCAACCCCTTGATTGGCGCTTGCGGCATCAGCGCATTCCCCATGGCTGGTCGCCTGTCCGCCAAGATGGCTCAGGAAGAGGACTTTGAGAACTTCATCCTGATGCATGCCATGGGCGCCAATACTGCCGGTCAACTTGGAAGCGTCATCGCCGGTGGCTTGCTGATCACCCTGACCATGGCGTCTATATGATTTAGATTATTGTCATCAATAAAACGGCAGCCAAATGGCTGCCGTTTTATTTGTCTTTGGGTTGGGTTGGTCTGGGGTTTCCAGCCGACTCGCCGCGCCGCTCACCTTTCCTGCGCGGTCGGGACACGCCCTCCACATCCAGCCGGTAGCCGACCCCCCGAATAGTTTTAATGTAACGCGGGCGACGCGGGTCTTCTTCTAGCGCCTGGCGTAGCCAACTGATGTGCACATCCAGGGTGCGGGTGTCCACCGTGTAACCGGTGTCCCACACTTCACGGAATAACGCTTCACGTTCAATGACTTCATTCGGGTGTTTCATTAATGTGCTCAGCAACATGACCAATTGCGGCGTAAGGCGCGATTGACGTTTCCCCACCCGTACCATCCGGTGCGATTCATCCAACTGGATCTCGCCCACAGTCAGGAAGGAATCCTGATCCACTTTCAGTAGTGGGCGAATACGGTTGACCAGCTTTTGCAGGGTAAANNCAAGATAATGGGAATGTGAGGGGACTGGGTGTGGATAGCCTGGCAAATCCGTTTGCCCGAAGTGCCCATGGATGCAGCATTCACCACAATGACATCCGGCGCGCTGGATTCCAGCTTTGACACTGCCGAGGCGCCGCTGGCGGCAGGATCCACCTGAAACCCTTTCGCCATTAATCCCTTATAGAATAATGGACAGTCGCTGCGCTTGCTTCCCTCAACGAGGAGGATCGTCCCCATTAACAATGATAAATGCTCCTGTAAATGAAAGCGCCTGCCCAATTCCAGATCAGTCATACTTATTTGATCTGAGCCTTGCATCAGCGCGGCTAAAAGACTGGCAGACCCGACCTGTTAGTTTTTTTACCCCCAATGGATGCAAGAGGCGTGTCAGGGTGCCTGCCATGACTATCTTAACAAATCTGATTATACCAGAATACTTAACAAATCTCAT
>DFYN01000160.1:9995-10383 GCA_002383615.1 Anaerolineaceae bacterium UBA4081 | reverse complement strand
ATCAAAGCAGCCAACAGGCTGCCGGCAAGTATCTGCCATATTTTCCGCTTTTCACCCAACAAGAAATAGAGGCTCCAGGCAAGCATACACGCTACCAACCCCTGCGAAATAGCCATGGAGTATAACTTGATCATAGCCGGGTTGAGCGCCAGCGCCCAAATGACAGCAGCCGCCCACCAGTGACCCGCCAGGCGCCTGGTGGTCAGCCACAATGCGACCATTAAAAGCACGCCTAAAACCAGCGCAAAATAGCGCCCAGTCCTCAATCCGGCGCCGAACAACTCTTGTACCCATCCAGGAATCAAAAATGCCAGCGGCATTTTATTTGTCCACACCCCATAATCCTGGAAAGGTGCATATACGCCAGTTGCAAACAACCAGCCTTTAT
>DFYN01000160.1:6814-9987 GCA_002383615.1 Anaerolineaceae bacterium UBA4081 | reverse complement strand
ATCCATACATGCCGCGTCTTAATCCACTGCTTCAGTCTAGGAAACATCCGAGTTACATTATCCAATCTTTTCAAGATTATAACACGCGCATTAATGTCTATTAGTATGAAAAAGAACCCCCTGCCAGCCTGGCAGGGGGTTTTGGGTGCCATTACAGGACTTTAACTTACAGATTCCACATGCATGTCCGGAAAGAACTTCCGGATGGTGCCTTCAACCCAACCCTTGAGTGTGACAGGAGACAGTGGACAACCCAGGCAAGCGCCGCCTAATCGAACCTTGACCGTATTGCCCTCCACCGCCACCAGTTCAACCGACCCACCATGGTAATTTTGAATGTAGCCGTCCAGCGCTTCAATCAAACCGCGTACTTGCTCTTCAACCGAGAAATTAGGTACATCTACCATATCGTCCTCCTTACATTAACTCTGGGTCGTGCGTCTGCCTTGAGTCAGGATATCCATTATCTGCGTGTGGCTGCTGCGCAACCGTTCAGAGATTAATCCTGCCAGCCGTTCCAAAAACTCGATACCTGTCTGAGGGCTGCTTTCGCACAGGTGGCTCAGCTGATAACTACTCATGCGGAGGGCTGTGCTGGGTTCAATCACAGTTGCGCCGGATGTATATACCCGCCGCCCAAGGGCAGCTGACCAGCCAAACACGCCACCTGGCATAATGCGCGCCACGAGCAGGGGCGGTCCATCATAGGGCTTGTACTGTATATGGACCTCGCCAGACACCAATATATACAGATGCTCCGCCGCCTGTCCCTGTTCAAACACGACCCGCTTGCCGGCAAATTCACATACTTGCATCACAGCACTGAGTTCATCCAGTTGTTCTGAAGTGAACCCGTGAAAAACAGGCAAGTCAAAAAGGTCCTGTCTATACATAGTCATTTTATCTTAATTGAGGTTAAGCGGGGGATGTAGTGGCAAAAATCCCCAATCTGCGGACATAGGTCATCCAGGCGTAATGAACTTTTGTTTTGGGTAAAATAATTACTTTCCCAACCTTAATTCATCCCGCCGAGGTTGAGGTTGGGTTTTGCGAATCTCACTGCGAACGGTTAAATAGAGGCTTTCGGCTCGCAAATCAGACACGGTGAAGCACTCACCCCCCAGGTGGTCTGCCAACACCTGTGCCAAGCCCTGATCAAAGGCTGCATGTTCCATATTGATGACCACTGAATGGATATGCTCAGCTGCGATTTCCTCCGCAAGGCGGTAGGTTTCCTCTTGCGGCGGCAGCATATGCCCCATTGCCACATTGGCAGCGCCGTCTGTCAAAACGATTAACAAAGGCATCACATCCGGGTGCAGCATCTTCTCCCGCAGCAGCACCTCATGCGCCAGCGCCAGACCGGCAGGGATGGGGGTCTTGCCACCCACAGGGATATCCGCCAGCATGCGCTGCGCCAACATAACGGAGTTGGTGGGGGGCAGCACCAGGGTGGCACGGTCTTTTTGGAAGACAATCAAGCCGACCCGGTCACGCCGTTGGTAAGCGTCCGTCAGCAAGGACAGGATAGCTCCCTTGGTAGCAGCCATGCGTTCAGCCACTGCCATGGACCAGGAGGCATCCACCAGGAACAGGATCAAGTTGGCTGCCCGGCGAACCCGCACCTTATTCATATAATCCATGGGGCGTACTGCAAAAGCCACCCCATTCCGCTTGCGGATATCCAGGCGTGAACGCTGAAATGGCGCAGCTGCCCGAATAGTGGCATCAAATGCCAGGTCAGTGGGCTTACCTGCTGCAGGGCGAGACTGGATATATCGTCCCCGTCGTTGTTCTTTGGTACGTGAGCGGCGACCGGCTGACCGGCGGACAATCTTATCCAAGGGGGTATCCAGTCGGCGCGGGGTAAAGGGCGTTTCCGCCTTGACCTGCTTGCCGCCCGTCCACCAGTGGGCATCCTTCTGGTCAAATAAATTTTGCTGGGTTGGTTGAATATCACCTTGCTCTGGCGAGTCTTCCTCTGTCTCGCCAGAGATCATACTTTTTTTGAGTTTGTTGTGTCCTCGCCATCCTCATCAGCCGGTTCAGGACTTCCGGTTGATGACCCGCCCTGGAGCTGCTCAATGCGTTCCTGTAATTCTTCCATTCCCATTTCGGTTTGCTGGAAGGGTCCACGGCGCAAACGGTGCGGCAATGCCAACTCAGCCGCAAGGGCTATGTCACGGTCCGTGATGGTTGTACGACCATCAAACGCCGCCTGGGCGCGAGCTGCCTTGAGGATGACCAAGTCTGCCCGATGACCATCCACCTCGAGGGAGGAGGTTAATGCTGCAATGGAGAGCAAATCCCGACGGGTAAAGAGCACCTGATCAACCAGTTGGCGGGCAGCGTCAATTTGGGCAGAAAGGTCGTTTTCCTTGTCCAACCATTGCTCCCTAAAACCTTCCGGACTGGCTTCGTACGCCAGATTGCGCTCCATGATGGCGACCCGCTCACGGGTGTCACGAATGCCATGGATCTCTACCGATAAGGCAAACCGGTCCAACAGTTGCGGGCGTAAATCGCCTTCTTCGGGATTCATCGTACCGACCAAAATAAACCGAGACGGGTGGTAGAAAGAAATGCCCTCCCGCTCCACAATATTCACTCCCATGGCTGCCGCATCCAAAAGGACGTCAACGACGTGGTCATCCAACAGGTTGACTTCATCTATATACAGCAAGCCGCGGTTGGCAGCCGCCAGGACGCCGGGTTCAAAATGCCGCTCGCCATGCTGAATGGCTTTCTCAATATCCAGCGTACCGACCACCCTGTCTTCGGTTGCGGAAACAGGCAAATTGACAAACGCCGTGGAACGAATGGCAACCGGCAAATGTTCTCCCTTTGCTACCCTTTCTTTACACTCTGTGCACCAGGTGGCGGGCAGGTCCGGGTCGCAGCTAAAACGGCAATCTGCCACAACTTTTACCTGTGGCAGCAGGGCTGCCAGGGCGCGGGCAGCCGTTGACTTGGCAGTACCCCGTTCACCTCGGATAAGCACCCCCCCAATACGAGGGTCAACGGCGTTTAACACCAGGGCTCGGCGCATCCGGTCCTGACCCACAATAGCAGTAAATGGATAAATGACACTCATTTTTGGTCCGATTCATGTGATGGAATGACACGCCAAGTTTACCACAGGGAGGATTGGATGCAGCAGTGCAATTATGCCA
>DFYN01000160.1:2179-6784 GCA_002383615.1 Anaerolineaceae bacterium UBA4081 | reverse complement strand
ACAGTTAAATCTTTCGGAGCAACGATTTGATACCCCAAACGCCCCCAGACCTCGGGTGATGTGGACATCGTCATCGGAACAAACATCAGCGCTGCTTCTGCCTGCAGTACTGCAGCTGCCTTTTCCATTTCTGTGACCCATAGTGGCACAGCACTGATAAGGGGAACAGATGAGTCCAGGTCAAAGGATAAACCGCGCGCAACCAGGTTTTCCACCTGCCAACCCATCACTCCTACCAATGCTGCCCCTGCCATTAGCAGAAAATAACCCTTCTCACCGAACGACTCAACCACTTCGGTCGTTGTAATTTGATTACCCCGGGTTTGACTGAGGAATTCAGCCATATCCGCCGCATCACGCGACCCCGCCCGTCTTACTGCAAGTTGAATGGCAGCGCCTACCGATTGTGGAGTGCCTTGCTCAGGTTCAGGTTCAACGTCAAGCATGCCCGGGATAGTGGTATGCCACGCTTCCATAACCGCTTTCCAGGTATCATCGTAAGAGCCGCCGTTATTAATGACCACATCAGCCATGGCGGTTTTCTCAGATTGGGGAGGTTGGGCTTCCACACGCATTTTCGCATCGGCTGGGAGCATTTTGCGCTTTTCCACCAGTCTCCACAATTGCACCTCAGGCGGACATGTAACCACCCATAAACTGTCACAAATCTCGCGTAACGGTGATTCAAATAACTTGATTGCCTCAATCACTACGACTGGTTGGCTGGCACGCCGGATCAGTAAGGAGACTGCCTCCAACACCAGGGGATGGATTTGAACCTCCAGGTCATGCAACGCAACTGGATCCGCAAAAACAATCCGCCCTAATTTTGCCCGGTCAATCTCTCCGTCTGGTGTAAGGATCCACTGACCAAACATATTTACAACCGGTCGGTAAGCCGGAGCGCCTTTGGCGATGGCACGGTGAGACAGGGCATCGGCGTCAATACCATATGCGCCCAGATGCTCCAGCATCCGGCGAACAAGGCTTTTACCCGTGCCGATATTACCTGTCAGACCAATAATGTACTTGCTTGAACGCTTTCCCATATCCACTCCCGTATTCCGCGTGATTTTATTGTAGCCGTCCATTAATGGCGTGTCAAACCAATTAAGGGGCACTGGGGGTACAATTAAGTTATGTAACCTTAACGATCAACAAAAGGAGGTTCAAATTGACAACATCATCTACAGACCAGGCTTTCCTGGATTACCTGAGAGTTTGGCAGGAGACACTACCTATTACAAGCTTGTCTGCCTGGCTTCTACCGCCAGAATCAACGGCTATCGTCAGCGTTGATATGATTAAGGGTTTTTGCAGCGAGGGCAGCCTCTCAAGNNTGCAGTTGAATTTGGTGCGTTCCTGCCCCACTGCATTGGCGGCAGCAGCGAAAGTGAAACTGTGGACGCCATTGCCGGACTGCCTTTTTATGACAAGATGGTTACCTTCCCCAAAAACACCATCCACCCTGCATTAAATACTGGATTTGACGAATGGCTCAACGCACACCCCGAGGTGGATACATTTATTGTAGTGGGTAATTGCACCGACCTGTGTACTTACCAACTTGCCATGCACTTGCGATTGGATGCCAATGCATATCAATTGGAGCGGCGGGTCATTGTGCCGGCGAATTGCGTGGATACCTACGATTTGCCTGTGGAGACAGCCCAGACCAGCGGTACAATGCCGCATCCGGCTGACTTTCTCCATGCGGTGTTCCTGTANNAAACTGGACATCGCGCGGATGCGCCAGGCATGGTACACCGACAAATATTTTTCCAACATTGCTCAAATGCTGGGGCTGATGACCGCGCGACAGATCCAATATACTCCCGGAGGAGGATACACCCGCCTGGGCAACCAGCCCTTACGGAAGCCCATTCTGCCCGGTGACTTGGAAGTGGAAATGCAATGGTTCACCCGTCGCGCTGGAAAAACAGTGGTGGTGGGCGTCGACAAAGCATTAACCATGCTCAAGCAGTGCTGCGGCTACTTTGATGGGGACGATTTTGTCCAAACCTCAGACCGATTGGAAGTCTGGGCGGTGGAGGACGGCGCTATGGTGACAGGTGATGGCAACGCTGCCCATATTCAGCCTGTCATCCGAGTTCGTGGTCGCTATCGTGACTTTGCCATCCTGGAGACACCTACGCTGGGCGTCCTCACACGCTCCAGCCGGGTGGCAACCAGTGTTTATGAGACCCTGATTGCAGCCCACGGCAAGCAAGTCCTGTTCTTCCCTGCCCGCTTTGACCTGCATGAAGTGCAGGCAGCTGATGGCTACGCTTACAATATTGCTGTACAGCGTTTTAACCTGGATTACGCCAGCGAGGTTGGCTCATTTATCTCAACTGATGCCCAGGGGGATTGGTGGGGTGGCTCAGGTAGCGGCACTATTGCGCACGCTGCCATTGCCTGCTTCATGGGTGACACAGCTGCAGCTATGCTGGCATTTGCTGAATTGCTGCCGGTTGCCATTCCCCGGATTGCGCTGGTGGATTTCAACAACGATTGCATTGGCGACTCCCTCAGCACCCTGAAAGCCATGTTCCTGCGATATATGGACCTGATGCAATCCGGACACGAGGAAGAAGCAGCCCGCTATATCTTGCATGGCGTTCGCGCAGACACCAGCAGCACCCTGCGGGATGTCTCCATCCCACCCCTGGGGTCAGCTGAATTGGATTTGGGCGTTAATCCGCGCCTGGTGTTCCAACTGCGCCAAAGTTTGGATGCTGCCTGGCAAGCCTGGAACTTACCCGTGGAATGGCAGGAACGTGCCCGCCAATATTGCCATAAGGTGCACATTGTTGTTTCAGGCGGTTTTAACCCAGAAAAAATTCGCCGCTTTGAAAGTCTGGGGGTACCGGTCGATACCTACGGAGTGGGATCATCCCTGTTTGACAACCATGGTCCAACCGTTACAGACTTCACCGCAGATGTGGTTCGGGTCAAAGTTGATGGCGAATGGGTGGACATGGCTAAGACCGGTCGGCTGCCATGTGAGAATCCACAATTAGAGCGGGTATGGTAGCAGGCTTTAGCCCATGCTGAGGACATCTATGGTAGTTGATATGGCTTGACGCTGTCATAGCGATATGCTACGATGACTATTAGGTATAATTATGCTTGATTGTGCTCTACGTTTGCACTTGGAGGAACCTTGCCCATGAAATCTCGATCATTTGTTCCGATTGTGCTTTTTCTACTCCTGAGCATTATGTTCAGCGGCTGTGTCTTACCTGCCTCAACGGCGCCAAAAGAATTACCAACACCCACCAGTTTAGTGCCGTTTCCGGTTGCCACCCTGCCCAGCATCGCCACGGCGGTGCAGCAGTCAACGCCGGTGGTGAAGGTTGCCACACCGGAAGGTCAAGCTGCCACCCAGGCGCAGCCATCGGCTGCCACGCAAGTGATCAACGAACCTGCCAAGCCTACCGCTACGCCTTACGTCCTTCCCACACTGGGTAAGCCGGATAGCTATACCCTCAAAAAGGGTGAATGGCCCATTTGCATCGCCCGCCGCTACAACCTTGATTTGGTCAGTTTCCTGGCAGCCAATAGCCTGACCCTGGATTCTAAACCAGCTGAAGGGACATCATTGAAGATTACCTCCAGCGGCTCCTGGGACTCAGGTCCCCGGGCGTTAATCAAGCATCCGGATACCTACACGGTCAGTTCAGGCGAGTCCATCTACTCTATTGCCTGTGCTTACGGCGATGTGGACCCGATGGCAATTGCTGCTGCCAACGGCTTGAAATCACCTTATACCTTATCCTCCGGGCAATCCCTCCAAATTCCTTGATTGTTCAAGACGTCCACCGCACAGGCGGGGCGAAAACGCCCCGCCTGTTTCTTAATGGAGACTAATAATGAATTTATGGAACTGGCTGATCGGCAAGGATTTCCCCGGCGCTGCCTTTGTACCCTACACCCTGCCGCATTACCTGATGCTGGCAGCCTGGGCAATTATCATTTTGCTCATCTTGCAGTGGGGGAAGCATACTTCACTGACTGCCCGCCGACGATTCCGAATCGGGTATGCAATCTTAATGAGCGTCGATTACCTAGCCTGGAACCTGTGGACCCTGCTGGCAGGTTCCTGGGATGTGCATGAGATGCTGCCGCTGCATTTCTGCACCATCACCGGTATCATTGGGATTGCCGCCTTATTCACCGGCAAGCAACGCTTATATGAGGTCAGTTACTTACTGAGCATTTCTGGCGCGCTTGCCACCCTCTCCAGTCCAGATGTTGGACTGTATGGTCCGCCCCATTACCTGTTCTTCCAGATTTTCTTTTCTCATTGCAGTATGATTCTGGCTGCCTTATGGATGACCATTGTGGAAGGCTATCGCCCATATCCGTCCTCGCTACTGCGGGTAACCCTGTATGCTGCCTTTTACTTGCCGATTGTTTACCTGATTAACCGTTGGCTGGGCGCTAACTATATCTTTCTGGCAAGCAAACCGCCCTTTGCCAGCCCCCTGGATTATTTGGGACCTTACCCCTGGTATATCCTGAGCATGGTAGCCATCGGGTTGGCATTGGCGGGATTATTCTACCTGCCCTTCCTGCTGCGCGACTTACGCAAGCAGAAAA
>DFYN01000160.1:0-2174 GCA_002383615.1 Anaerolineaceae bacterium UBA4081 | reverse complement strand
AACCGGGAGCGCAGTTATGACCTGGTGGTTCACGGAAACGCGGTCACCATTGTACCAGTGACTTCTGAAGGCGATATCCTGTTCGTGCGCCAGTACCGGCTGGGGTCGGAAGCTGACCTGTTGGAGCTGCCAGCCGGCATGCTGGAGGCTGGCGAAGACCCACTGGAGGGCGCCAGCCGCGAAGTGCGTGAGGAAACAGGCATGGCTGCCGGACGCATGGAACTTCTGGGTTCCTTTTATATGGGCGCAGGCTATTGTACAGAAATGCTGCACGCTTATCTTGCCACAGACCTGACCCCTTCGCCCTTACCTCAGGACTCCGATGAGTTTATTGACCTGGTCAGGATTCCCATCACTGAGGCAATCCGCATGGCGCGCGCTGGTGAGCTGAGGGACGGAAAGACCATCGCAGCCCTATTGATGGCGGAATCAAGACTATAAAGAATATATGACACACCGCCCCAAATTGAATGACCATTATTACCTTATCATCAGATGAATTCCGATTACAATTTAGAGTTGAATACCCTTAAGGTGCGTATTCACCCAACATTCTGGTACCTTTTGCCCCCTGCGGGCTGAGTCAACCAAACACGACTTAATGGAGCACACCATGACACGAGAAAAAGTAACCATTGACGCCAACGAGGCTGTTGCCCACGTTGCTTACCGCCTGAGCGAAGTGGTGGCAATTTACCCTATCACACCCTCCTCTGGTATGGGCGAATTCGCCGACCAGTGGGCGGCGATGAAAATTCCAAATCTGTGGGGCACCATCCCATCGGTCATGGAAATGCAGTCCGAAGGCGGCGCAGCCGGAGCCGTGCATGGCGCCCTGCAAACCGGGTCGCTGACCACCACCTTTACCGCCTCGCAGGGTCTGCTATTGATGATTCCCAATATGTTCAAGATTGCCGGCGAACTGACCCCCACGGTATTCCACGTGACCGCGCGTACCATCGCCACGCATGCCCTGTCTATTTTCGGCGACCATTCAGATGTGATGGCAACCCGCCAGACCGGTTGGGCGTTGATCGCATCCCGCTCTCCGCAGGAAGCCCAGGATATGGCTGTTATTGCTAACACAGCTACTTATGAATCGCGCATACCGTTCCTGCACTTTTTTGACGGCTTCCGCACCTCGCATGAAGTCACCAAGATTGAGCAGCTTTCCAATGATGATTTACTCGCCATGATGGATAGCAGCCTGATTGCCCAGATGCGCACCCGCGCCCTGTCGCCTGACCATCCCTTCATTCGCGGTACTGCCCAGAATCCCGATGTGTTTTTCCAGGGGCGCGAAGCCTGCAATTCCTACTACGCTGCCTGCCCGGCGATTGTCCAAAAAGCCATGGACAGGTTTGCCAAGCTAACTGGGCGTGCCTACCATCTATTTGACTATGCTGGCGCCAAGGATGCCGACCGCGTCATTATTGTAATGGGCTCCGGCGCTGAGACAGCTGAAGAAACTGCCCTATATCTCAACTCCAAGGGCGAAAAACTGGGCGTCATCACTGTCCATCTGTACCGCCCATTCTCCGTCGAACACCTGCTGGCGGCATTGCCTGCCACCGTCAAGACGATTGTTGTGTTGGACCGCACCAAGGAACCCGGCGCTGCTGGCGAACCCCTTTATACAGACGTGGCTACCGCCCTGATGGAGGGTATGGCTTCTGGCAAGGCGCTTTTCAAGACCATGCCGCGTGTACTGTGCGGTCGCTATGGTCTCTCCAGCAAAGAATTCACACCCTCCATGGTCAAAGCCGTGTTTGATGAGGCTGCCAAAACCACCCCCAAGAACCACTTCACCATTGGCATCAACGACGATGTGACCCACACCAGCCTGACGTACGACCGCTCCTTCAACCTGGCGAACCCGCGCACCGTGCGTTGTGTATTCTTTGGGCTGGGCGCTGATGGCACCGTGGGCGCTAATAAGAACTCTATCAAAATCATTGGTGAAGAAACCGAAGGCTATGCCCAGGGCTTCTTTGTCTATGACTCCAAAAAATCCGGTTCCATGACCACCTCGCATTTGCGCTTTGGTCCNNCTGCCACCAGTTCTCCTTCCTGGAGAAGTTTGACATGCTCAAGTATTCAGCCGAGGGTGGTGTTTTCCTGCTCAACAGCCTGTACGGACCGGAAGAAGTGTGGGATCACCTGCCGGTGGAAGT
>DFYN01000113.1:17632-22610 GCA_002383615.1 Anaerolineaceae bacterium UBA4081 | reverse complement strand
GTGTCTCGCCGGGGGATCTTTGAGGGTAAGGAAGGACGTGGATTACGCCTGCTCAAACTGACTGTTGTACAGTTCGGCGTAAAAGCCCTTGCGGCTGAGCAATTCGTCATGTTTGCCTTGCTCGACAATATCCCCATCCCGCATCACCAATATCCAATCCGCGTTTCGGATGGTGGATAGGCGATGGGCGATGACAAAACTGGTGCGCCCCTTCATCAGGCTTTCCATGGCTTTTTGAATGAGCAATTCAGTATGGGTATCCACAGAACTGGTGGCTTCATCCAAAATGAGCAGCGGACGGTTCGCCAGGAAGGCGCGGGCAATCGTCAGTAACTGGCGTTGACCCTGTGAGATGTTGGTCGTTTCCTCGTTTAGTACCAAATGATAGCCTTCTGGCAGGGTACGGATGAAGTGGTCGGCATGAGCTGCTTTCGCGGCTGCAATCACTTCCTCGTCACTGGCATCCGGGCGTCCATAACGGATATTCTCCATAATCGTGCCGCCATACAGCCAGGTGTCTTGCAGCACCATGGCGAGCATACTGCGCAGGTCAGTACGGGTGAAGTCGCGAATGTCGTGCCCGTCAATGCGGATGGCGCCGGAGGTGACATCGTAGAAGCGCATCAGTAGTTTGACCATGGTGGTCTTGCCAGCGCCGGTTGGACCGACGATGGCGACCTTTTTGCCATCTTCAATCACCGCAGAGAAATCCGCAATGATGATTTTTTCCGGATTGTAACCGAAGTGGACGTGGTCAAATTCAACCTTGCCAGCCACCGTTGCCAGTTTGATGGGGTGTTCGGTGTCGACCGATTCTTCGGTTTCAGCCAGGAAGGCAAACACCCGCTCTGCTGCTGCGGTCATTTGCTGCAGCACATTGGAGATGTTGGCTATTTGGGTCAGAGGTTGCGTGAAGGAGCGTATATATTGAATAAACGCCTGGATATCACCCACAGTGATACGTCCCTGGGCAGCCAGCCAGCCACCCAGGATGGCGACGGCGACATAACCCAGGTTGCCAATGAAGTTCATCACCGGCATCATCAAGCCAGACAGGAATTGGGATTTCCAGGCGGAGGAATACAAGGTTTCATTCAAGTCGTTGAAGGTTGCCAGGCTGCGTTCTTCGCCATTAAAGGCTTTGACCACGATGTGTGCGCCATACATTTCCTCAATATGTCCATTGACATGACCGAGGTAATCCTGCTGTTGGGTAAAGTACTTTTGAGAACGGCTGACCACAAAACGGATCAGGATGAGGGATGCTGGCACCATCAGGAGCGCGACCAGGGTCATCTGCCATGAGATTGAGAACATCATAATCAGGACGCCCACTACCGAAGTGACCGAGGTGATGATTTGTGTCAGGCTCTGGTTGAGGGTTTGACTGACGGTATCTACATCATTGGTGATGCGCGACAGCACCTCGCCATGACTGGTGGTATCAAAGTACTTGAGGGGCAGCCGATTGATTTTGGTGGCGATTTCCTTGCGGAATCGGTAGGTAATGTTCATGGCAATGCTGGACATGACCCAGCCCTGGATGTAACTGAACAGGGCTGCCATCACGTACAAGCTGAGGGTCAAGATGAGGATGCGTCCGATATAGTCGAAATCAATCCCGCTGCCTGTACCGGTAATTTGCGCCATCACACCTTCGAAGAGTTTGGTGGTCGCCTGTCCAAGGATTTTTGGTCCAACAATGGTGAATATGGTGGATGCTGCTGCCATCAGGGCAATGAAGATAAGCTGCCATCGGTATGAGCCGAGGTAGTTCACGAGTTTGATCAGTGTTCCCTTAAAATCACGCGGCTTTTCACCCTTCATCATCGCTCGGGGACCGCCGCCACCACCCATCGGACCGTGTCCGCCGCGAGCGGGGGGACGTTGTGTTGTAGAGGTAGGAGGTGTGGTCACGCTAACTCCTCCTGGCTGAGCTGCGATTGAGCAATATCCCGGTAGACTTCACAGGTTTCCATGAGTTGTTTATGCTTTCCTTTGCCAACAATGCGTCCTTCGTCCAGGACGATTATTTGGTCTGCATTTTTGATGGTGGACACACGTTGAGAGACGATGAAGACGGTGCTGCCAGCGGTTTGCTCACGCAGAGCTTTTCGCAGGTCAGAATCTGTTTTGAAATCCAGGGCAGAGAAACTGTCATCGAATATGTAGATAGGTGGTTTCTTGATGACTGCGCGCGCAATCGACAAGCGTTGCTTTTGCCCGCCTGAGACATTGGCGCCACCCTGAGAAATCTCACTATGGATACCATTCGGCATTTCTTCCACGAACTTGCTTGCCTGTGAGATATCCAGCGCTAAATCCATATCTTCCTGACTGGCGTCTTCCCTGGCAAAGCGCAGGTTGCTTTCCACGGTACCTGTAAATAGCAGTCCTTTTTGTGGCACGTAACCGATTTTATCGCGCAGGTCGTGTTGGGAGACGGTACGCACATCTATGCCATCAATCAGGACGGAGCCGTGGGTTGTGTCGTAGAAGCGCGGGATCAGGCTGATGACCGTGCTTTTACCGGAACCAGTGGAGCCTATAAAAGCAGTGGTTTCACCAGGATTTGCCTTAAAGTTGATATCCTGGATAACGCATTCCTCACTATCCGGGTACATGAAGCACACGTCCCGAAATTCCACAGTGCCTTTGAAAGGTTGTGGGAAGGTAGCGGGGACTTCAGGGTCTTTGATAGTGGGTTCAGTGCCAAGGACAGCGGCAATACGGTCGCCTGAAACAGCGGCACGCGGCAGGATGATGAACATAATGGACATCATCAAGAACGAAAAAACGATTTGCATGGCGTATTGCATGAATGCCATCATGTCGCCGACTTGCATGGTTGAGTTGGCAACCTGTTTGGCGCCGACCCAGATAATTGTCAAGGTTAAACCGTTCATGATGAGCATCATCAATGGCATCATGACCACCATGATACGGTTAATGAACAGGTTGGTGCTGGTCAGGTCTTTGTTAGCGCGGTCAAAGCGCTCTTCTTCAAACCCCTGGCGATTGAAAGCACGGACGACCATCATACCAGACAGGTTTTCCCTCACCACCAGGTTGAGGCGGTCTATCAAGGACTGCACAATCTTGAACTTTGGCAAGGCTATTGAGAAAACCACACCAATGATGCCGAGCAGGATGAGGACAGCCACAGCAATAATCCACCACATGCCTGGGGCAGTGTTGAGGGCGCGGATGGTACCGCCAATGCCCATGATGGGCGCATAGATGACCATGCGCAATCCCATAATAATGAGCATCTGTAACTGGGTGACGTCGTTTGTCGAGCGTGTAATGAGTGAAGCCGTCGAGAAGGTTTCCAGTTCTGTAGGCGAGAAGGCGGTTACCTTTTTAAAGACAGCTTTGCGCAAGTCCCGGGAGAAACCAGAACCGGTGCGGGCTGAGAAGTAGCTGACCAGGATGACACAGGTTACCGACAGGAGTGACACCAACAACATATTCAATCCAACCCGCAGGATGTAATTGGTGCGCAGCGTGCTGGTATCCATTCCAAGTGCCGTATATTCTGTTTTGACGGCTCGCACAGCCATTTGTTCGACGAGGCTGGTGTCCAGGTTTGTGAACTGTTGATTGATTGAAGCAATCACCGCCGCCTTCTGAGCAGCAGGAAGTTGACCCAACAGAGTGAACAAGTCTGTGCCGGGGGGTAACTTGGTCAGGTCAAACCCCATTTTTGCTCCCATGGCAGCTGCTTTTTGCGGGTCAGCCAGGATGGTTTCCAATCCAGTTACGGTCACCAACGCCCTACTCATAATGGGCGACAAAGCATCCAAATTTGTTTTATCAGTAGTATTCAGGGTATAGATGGGTTCTGTCACTGCCAGAGGGTAAGTTTTGCTGACATCCGCTGCTTCTGTTGACGCCGGGTCCAGTAACTTATAAGCAGAGAGAACTTGCGCTTGTTCATCGGCAGTCATAAAAACCACCAGCCGGTCCATCTGGCTGGCGCGAATGGCAGATGGCACGGCACTTTCAACGCCATCTTGCTGGATACCCACGTTGACGATGCGGGACATATAATCTGGCAACGCCAGTTCAGCATTTGCCTGCACAAACAGCAGCACAATGGCAATCAGGATATACACAGTGTAAGGCTTGAGAAATCGGGCAAGTTTCAACATATAACAGGTACTCCGAAAATAGTTTGATAATTATTTAGACTGGATGCGTTGCATGGCAGTCATCATCAGCTCAAAGGCATCTGCCAATTGTTGCTGCTCATTGGGGGTCAACACAGCAATGACTTCATCCAACCAATGGATGCGGGCAGCGACACATGATGCCGTCAGTTCGCGACCCTTGGGTGTGAGCGCCATTCGTTTCATGCGCCGGTCGTCCGGGTCTTCCGTGCGCTCAATCAATCTGAGTTGTACCAATCGGTCAATTGCCTGGCTGGCAGCCGCGCTGCTCACGCCTAACTTTTCACCGATGTCCGTAACGCCTAATGATTTGCCATGATATAAACCCATCAAAATACTAACCTGCGAGGGACTCAAGCCGGCGTTTTCCATAAATTTGCGGAAATCTCGACTGGAGCGGTGCATAAATTCGCCCGTCCAGGTGATTAGGATGCTTTTCAAATCTGTTGGAGGTGACATTTTACCTTCCTTAATAATTAAGTGCGCTGAAATATATACCTAACGCAAATAATTGTCAATACTTGAGGTCAAATCAATTGGGATATAATCAGGGCACCTAGCCTGTGGAGGTTTGGACGATGCCCTTAAAGGTCCTCTCAATTTTTGGAACCCGCCCGGAAGCTATTAAAATGGCGCCGGTTGTACATGCCCTGGCAAAAACGCCTGGAATTGATGCCCGGGTTTGCGTGACCGCTCAGCATCGTGAAATGTTAGACCAGGTGCTCACCCTGTTTGGAATCATCCCCGATTTTGACCTCGATTTGATGAAACCTGACCAGTCGTTGGCGGGGCTGACTGCCGATATC
>DFYN01000113.1:5634-17614 GCA_002383615.1 Anaerolineaceae bacterium UBA4081 | reverse complement strand
GGACTGCGGACTGGGGATAAGTGGCAGCCCTTCCCAGAGGAAATCAACCGGCGGGTAGCCAGTGCGGTGGTGGATTTACACTTTGCGCCAACTGAACATGCCCGCCAAAACCTGCTGGCAGAAGGTATTCCTGATAAAACCATCTACATGACGGGTAACCCCATCATCGATGCGCTCTACCATATTGCCACCTTACCGGAACCAGCAGAGGTGACCCGCTGGCTGGCTGATTGGGGCGTCAGGCAGGGCGGAAAACGCCTGGCGCTGGTCACTGCGCATCGCCGCGAAAACTGGGGAGATCCCCTGGAGGATATCTTTACGGCTTTGCGCCACCTGGCAGAAGCCCATGCGGATGATTTGCACCTGGTTTACCCCGTCCACCTCAACCCGCATGTACAGGAACCGGCTTATCGTATGCTGGCAAACATTCCCAACCTGACTTTGCTGCCACCATTGGAATACCTGCCACTGGTGCACTTACTGAAACACGCCACGCTGGCATTAACGGACTCGGGCGGTATTCAAGAGGAAGCCACTGGCATGGGCGTGCCGACCTTAGTCATGCGGGAAGTGACAGAACGACCGGAAGGTGTTGAGGCTGGCGTCCTCAAACTGGTTGGCACGGATCCCCAGTTAATTTTTAATTCAGCTCACCAATTATTAACTGACCCAGTTATCTATCAGCATATGAGGCAGGCATCCAATCCATTTGGCGACGGACATGCCTCAGAACGAATTGTGGCAGCCTTGTTGGAGCAGGCATGAGCGTTTGCATCCTGCCAAAGTTGGCTGGGCTGGGAGGTCCCGCCTCTTTTGCGGCGCGCTTAACGGCGGTGCTGGTAGAGCGGGGTGTGGAGTGCCATTCTGACCCGCAGCGGATGGACACCCAGGCGGTGTTGGTGATGGGCGGCACCCGTCAGGTAGGTGCGCTTTGGCAGCTGAAACGGCGTGGTGTACGCATTGTCCAGCGCCTGAACGGCATGAACTGGATCCACAAACGCATGCGCACCGGCTGGAAACATTACGTCCGGTCGGAAGCCAATAATATGCTGCTGGCAACCATTCGGCGTTACGCCGACCGAATCATCTACCAGAGCGGCTTTTCACGCGATTGGTGGCAAACGGTCTATGGCAGCGCGGTTGCGCCCGGACGGGTGGTTTACAATGGGGTGGACACGCGCAAACTTACACCTGAAGGCAGTGGACAAAAACCAGAGGATCGCTATCGCGTCCTGCTGGTTGAAGGTCACCTGGGTGGCGGAAATGAACCCGGGTTGCACAATGGCATTGAGTTATGCCGCCAGTTGGCAGGACGGCTGGATAAACCAGTGGAATTAATGGTGGTCGGTGATGTGCCTACCACGCTGCGCGGAGAAATTCAGGCAGAAGGCGTGCAAATTTATTGGCGGGGAGTGGTCGGTCGGGACGAAATTCCTGAGTTGGACCGTTCAGCGCACCTACTTTTTTCGGCGGATTTGAACGCAGCCTGTCCCAATGCGGTCATAGAAGCGCTTGCTTGCGGACTGCCAGTGGTGGCATTTGCTACCGGCGCATTACCGGAAATGTTGAGGGGAGACGCGGGGTTGACTGCCCCGTATGGGAGTGATTACTGGCGTTTAGAACCACCCGACATGGCGCGGTTGGCGGATGCTGCTGCGACGGTGCTGGCAGACTTGCCGCGTTATCAACGTGGGGCAAGAGCGCAGGCGGAAGCATTATTTGATATCCAGCAGGTGGCAGATAGTTACCTGGATGTTTTATTGGGGTGAGTGGCGTGATTGAAATAACACCAACCCTGGCGTTGGATGAGCGCGAGCTCGTATTTCGCTTTGTCCAATCGGAAGGACCCGGCGGACAGAACGTCAATAAAGTGGCGACATCCGTGGAATTACGGTTTGACGCAACCCATACATCCAGTTTGCCCGCGGAAGTTAGCCAGCGGTTGGTGCGCCTGGCAGGGAAACGGGTGACTGAACAAGGTGTGGTTGTGATTACTGCACGCCGATACCGGACACAGGATGCCAACCGTCAGGACGCCATCCGCCGCCTGGTCAAGCTTATTCAGCAAGCGTTGGTGCCGCCTAACCAGCGAAGAGCCACCCGACCGAGCGGGGCTGCCAGGGCAGAGCGGCTGACAGACAAGAAGCGGCGTGGGGCGGTCAAACAAACCCGCCGCAGCCGTCTATCCAGAGACGAAGAGGAGTGAACATGAGCGAAAATCCGGATGCAACCCCTGAAATCATCACAGCGGGAGACGTTTTATCGCCGGAGGCATGTATATTCTGCCATCAGATTACCGTTGAACGCGGACATTTGGAGGAATTGGCGTACCGGGGCGCGAAAATTCAGCACGATTTTCCTGCGCACACAGTTTGTTTAGAGAAAGCCCACCAACAAGCAAATATGTGGAAGATACCTGCGTACGTTGTAGATTTTTTAGGTCTGGCTTATGTTTTATTGTCCTTCTTTGCTGAGACATCCATCCTGACCATTATTGTCATTGTGGTGTACCTGGTTGTATCCTTTGTGCTACACCGCCAGGTGGATACGCCGATGCGGATGGTCAAGAAGTGGGAGAAAAACAAAATACAACCATCCAATGGATAGGTTGATAGAATTTGTTGTTTTTGTTCGAGCAAGTGGATACAATGAGATGATGATAGTAAAAAAAGTGACCAAAAAGAAACTCTCAGAAAGTCAGGACGCTAGCGATTTGCGCTATTGGCTATCCCGCCCTCCGGCTGAACGTTTTGCTGCATTGGAAGAAATTCGGCGGGAGTATCACCTATGGAAATATAAAGATGCTCAACCCAGACTTCAAAGAGTTTATCGAATAATCAAGCGAGATTCGTAAATCGTAATGCGATGGAAAAGGCATGGCGAACGCCATGCCTTTTCTTTCATGGTCTGCCTCAGACAGCCTCGCTGGCAACTTTTTCGCCATATGCCAACAACGCTTTAACCATCTCGGCTGAGCGTCCTTCTGCATACACCCGCAATACCGGTTCAGTCCCAGAGGGGCGGATGAGCAGCCAGGAATCATCCGCCAGGATGTACTTGACGCCATCAGTGGTGCTGACCTGAATAACTTTCGCGCCGCCAATTTCTGCAGGCGCACCTGCCACCAATTTCTGGGTAATTTGTTCTTTGGCAACCGGATGCCGTAAGCGTAAATCAGTACGCTCGTAAAATGCTGGTCCAACGTCTGCCAACAGTTCCTCCACCAGTTCGTGCAGAGGTTTGCCGTAGGCAGCGACCATCTCAATCACCAGCAAACCCATCAGGATGCCATCACCTTCCGGGATGTGCCCCTTGAAGGATATGCCGCCAGACTCTTCGCCTCCGATGAGGACGTCTTCTTTCAACATTAAATCAGCAATGACGTTAAAACCGACCGGGGTTTCATATATCTTTAGTCCGTAACGTTCCGCCAGGCGGTCCAGCATGCGGGTGGTTGAGACCGTGCGTACAACCGCGCCGGTCATTCCCCGTTTCTCAACCAGGTATTTAAGGGACAACGCCATGATTTTATGCGGGTCAACGAACACGCCTTTTTCATCCATGGCGCCCGTCCGGTCGGCATCCCCATCAGTTGCGACGCCAAAACTGCCAGCACCCGTGCTAATTGCGCCTGCCAGAGGGGTCAGATAGCGAGCAATCGGTTCAGGATGTACCCCGCCGAAGCCAGGGTTCATCTCACCGCGAATTTCTGTCACTTCACAGCCGATACCCTGCAAGATACCGCGGATCACACCGCGTCCGGAACCATACATAGAATCCACCACCACTCGCTGCGGGTTCTCCGCAATGGCATCAAAATCAATCAAGGTGCGGACATGGTCATAATATGCCGGGATGGGATTAAACCGGATAATCAGCCCTTGCTCGCGGGCATGCTCAAAATCCATCAGGTTGGGACCACGCCCCCGGAGTTCATTGTCATTCAAGTAGACTTCCACGCGTCGGCATTGCTCCGGTGAGGCAGAGCCGCCAAAGGCTGCTTTGAGCTTGACGCCGTTGTAGCGCGGTGCATTGTGCGAGGCAGTAATCATGATCCCACCAATGGCATTCAGTTGATGGACAGCAAACGAAATCACCGGCGTGGGTGCATCCCCCTGTGCCAGGTAAACCGTGAAGCCGTTGGCAGCCAGAACCCTTGCCACTTCAGCGGCATACCGGTCAGACAGGAACCGCGTATCAAAACCCACCACCATGCGGTGTGAGTCCACCGCCTGTTCGGGCTTGTAACCGTTCATCCAGGTTTCTGAGGCTACAGCGTCTGCAATCGCCTGGGCGACCATGCGCAGGTTGGTGAAGGTAAACGTGTCGGAGATGACGGCTCGCCAGCCGTCGGTTCCAAAATGGATGGGCATTCGTACGCTCCTTGAGTACTATTATAAAACTGTGGGTCTACCAACCCGGTTTGGGTGTAGCCGTCTGCAGGAAATTTTGAACAATCCAGCCCTCGCGGTTATCTTCCATGCGGATATGCGCCCAGAGGACGCCGGAAAAAGTGGCGGTGTCGGGCAGGACGATGACCAGGCTGCCATTATTAAGCGAAGTGACTATCGGGGAGTTGAAATCTGGTTCAGCGCGGACAACAGCGCCATTTGATTCGCGCACGTACACCCTTGCCCAAACCGGTGTGGGCACTGGCGTCAACGTTCCGGTTGCAGTGCGGGTAGGAATGAGCGTTTTAGTCGGCGTGGATGTGGGTGGCGCAGGCGTTCCAGTTAAGGTTGGCGTGGTGGTCACCGTCGGCGTTGGCGGCGGCAGGGTATGAGTGGGAGGCAGTGCAAAATTTGCGGTCAAGGCAGCGCCAAAACCTGAAAGGGCAATCAAGGCTACCAGGATGATGAGACCCAGACTGGATGCAACTGTGTAACCGAGCAGGGTAAAAGGTCGCAGTCCCAGCAACGCCAGCGTGACCGTGCTGACAAGCACTGCCCAGGCAAGGTGAACAACAAAGACCATTAAACCTTCCGGAAACAGCCCTGGTAGCCCGGCTGTCAGACCATATCCGGCTGTCCCAAGGGGCAGGTAGAGCTCGTAAGCCAGCGCGACAGAGGCAACTAAAGGACGCTGTTCAGGCAGCCGCACGATCAGGTAGGTTGCCAGGGCAGCGCCAATGGTTAACAGGATGGTATCCGGAATTGTAAAAACGGTNNCAATGGACATTCCACCCAGGGCTTGTCCAAAGAAGCGGTTCGACCCCGCCACAGAAGCCAGCGCCAGCCCCATGACTGGTCCGAGGAAGGGGGCAATTAATGCGGCAAGGATGAATAAAGCAGGGGAGTCAAAAATCAGTGCGCAGCCAAGCACAACACTTGCCAGGGCGCTGAACAGGTAGAAATCACCTGAGGGGGTCACCCGACGTGCCAGTTCTGCAGCAAAGGCAGCCTTTGCATCAGGCGTGGAGGGCAGCAGCAGCCGACGACGGTGCCTGCGGCGCCCCGGGGGAAGTTGGCGGCTTTCATCCGATGACAGAGGTTCACTGGAAGGGAGTGTCATGCGCGCAAAGTCGCCAGGATTCGCAGGGGTTTTTCCAGCAATTCAAACGCCGTCTGGATGTCCGGTACCAGGATATCAGCAGCTTGCAAGGCGCTCACGGCAGTCCCTTCCCGGGATAGGATGGCAATACCGAGGGCGGCTTCTTTTAGCATCAAGGCGTCATTAGCGCCCTGACCAATCGCAACCACTGATTTTGCACCCAGTGAACGGATATATTCAGCTTTCTGCGCCGGTTCGTTTCCGGGCTGGAGGCGTACTGCTGTCAGTCCTAACAACCGGTCAATCTCTGCTTGCTTACCCTGAGTATCTGCCGTCACGAGGTGGATGGTCAGTCGGTCAGCCAGGCGGGACAGGCTTCGCCCAATAGATTCCAGCAGGCGACCATCCACGGCAAGTGTGCCATTGACGTCACAAACGAGGTGTACAAGTTGCATACGGGTCCGCCCGGGAATGTTGAGCTCAATCATGCAAATATTATAATCCAAACCCATGAGGTTCGTTCTAGGGTAAAATGATGCCATGAAAATGATCCGCGTCCTGTGGTTTCCTGTGCTGCTTAGCCTGTTGGTTGGTTGTAACACTCCTTCGGTCACACCGACATTGGAAAATGCAGCAACCCCCACTCTGGATATCTATAATCTACCGACTACCGAGCCGGTTATTCCCACACCTGCAGCAGGACGGGTCATCCTGGCAGCTGCACCTGACTCACAACAGGCAATCNNCAGGGCGATTTGACACCTGAACAGGTCAACAGTGATGTTCGGGTGGTCATTTTCTTGAATGTACCGGATAACCTTATCAACTTTACCAACGGGGCACCGGGGACACAATTTGTAGTCCTTTCCGGGACGGATGAACCCAAGGCAGGCGCTAACCTGTCGGTCATCCGGCTGCGCGCTGAACGTCAAGCGTTTATGGCAGGTGTGGTCTCTGTTTTAGCCGCACCAGATTGGCGTGCAGCAGGACTGCTACCCTCCGACGCCATTCCAGGGGACCAACTCGAAGCCGCATTTAAAAATGGCGGTGGCTATGTCTGCGGAACTTGCGTGCCATTTTATGCGCCTTACCTCAAGCTGCCTTACTCCGTCCGGTTGACACCCGGTACAGAGGTTGCTGCTGCGCCAGAAATCCTGACCCAGTTCCAGCAGAGTTATCTAAAATTGGTTTATGTCTCGCCTGAACTGGCATCTCCTGAGTTGTTGCAGCCATTTGCAGACGCGAATTTCATTCTGGTTGGCGGACAAACACCCCCTGAAAGTGTTCGCCTTCGCTGGGCAACCACCATTTCATATGATTGGGTCAAAGGACTGGCAAGTATGTGGGAGGCATTGGGCAGCAGCCAGGGCGGTCAAACGGTGGACGCTCCCCTGGCATTCACGGATATCAATGAAGCCTATTTTAGTCCTGGGCGCCAGACTTATGCCCGCCAGGTGCTGGACGCGGTGGAAGCTGGGACGATTGCCATCCTCAGTCCGTAATAATTCAGCCGATTAATCAAAAAAACAGATCCTTCAGGTATCTGTTTTTAGTCATCTGCACATGACAGGTTATTTAGGTTCTTTGCTTGAAGTAGATGAGTCAGCGTTCCCTGTAAAGAGGGGGGCAGTGGCTGTGCCAGCAGCGCTGATGCCTTCCCGGCAGATGACCTTGAGAAATGTCAACGCCAGGATGCGAATATCCAGCCAGAGTGACCAGTGGTCCACATACCATACATCCAGCCTGAATTTATCCTGCCAGGAAAGGGTGTTGCGCCCGTTGACTTGTGCCCATCCGGTAATACCGGGTAAGACGTCGTGCCGGCGGGCTTGCTCAGCGGAATAAAGCGGCAGGTATTCGATCAGCAGCGGTCTTGGACCAACCAGGCTTAGCTCACCCTTTAAGACATTCCACAGTTCAGGCAACTCATCCAGGCTCAATGCACGTAAAAAGCGTCCCAATCGGGTCAGCCGTTCAGAATCCGGCAAAGGCTTGCCGTTCGAGTCTGTTGCATCACGCATACTGCGAAACTTGTATAGGGTAAATATCTCACCCCGGTAACCAGGTCGGCGTTGACGAAAAATAACCGGTGCGCCCAGGTAAATACGCACCAATACCGCTAACACTAACAGAAGTGGGGAGATGAGGATGACACCTGGAATAGTAAGCAGCAGGTCAAACAGGCGCTTGACCACTGGAATGCCGCGAGGGAAGAGGCGGAAGGTCATAGGTTGATTGTATCAGAACTCAAATCCCCATATGGTAAACAGGGTAACGGCGCAGGGGCTGCACGCCTAACGGCATGAGGGCGTTGTTCATGCGGTCATTGTCTTCCAACAATGTCCATTTGAACTCCAGGTGAGATGAAAAATATTACCATAAAGAAGTTAAAAACGGTGTAGCATAATAATGAATTTACAATTCATTGCAGCTCCTTTATTTCAGCGCCGTTTTTCGCTGCTATAATCAGGTATTCATCTTGCGAGGTGGTCACCATGCTTAAGATTTCGATTGAATATTGCCAGGTTTGACACTACACTGACCGCGCTGTCAGTTTGGCAGCCGACCTTATCCACCAATTTGAAGACCAGATAGAGAGCCTGACAATTTTGCCTTCTTCTGGTGGGCGGTATGAAGTTATTGTCAATGGTGTCTTAATTTACTCAAAATTGGAGACTGGGCGGCATGCTGAAACAGGCGAAGTCGTCAGACTGCTGCAAAAATATCTAAAGGAAGGCAAGCCATGAGCAAAGGACGTGTTTTTTCTGGCGCCCGTCCTACAGGACGGCAGCATTTGGGAAACTACCTGGGTGCAATCAAGAATTATGTCAAACTGCAAGAGGATTATGACTGTGTTTACTGCATTGTTGATTTGCATGCCTTGACTACGCTTGAATCCACCCGCGACCTGAAACAGAATACGCTTGAGATGGCGTTGGATTGGCTGGCGGCGGGCATTCAACCCGAGAAATCCATTATCTTCGTGCAATCAACGGTGCGCCAGGTGACGGAATTGCACACCATCCTGTCCATGGTGACCCCGCTCGGAAAACTGACCGACCTGCCGACCTTTAAAGAAAAAGTGCGGGAAAATCCCGGCAATGTCAACTACGGACTGGTCGGTTACCCGGTGCTGATGACGGCTGATATTGTCCTGTATCGGGCAGGCTTTGTGCCGGTTGGCATTGACCAGGCGCCGCATATTGAATTTGCGCGTGAGACGGTTCGTTCTTTTAACTACCGCTTCAACACCAATGTGCTCATTGAGCCGCAGATGGTGGTGACCACCGTTCCGAAGGTGTTGGGTATTGACGGTCAGCAAAAGATGGGCAAGAGCCTGAACAACCACATTGAACTGGCTGCTACACCTGAAGAAACCCAGGCGCGGGTGATGATGATGGTGACAGACCCGGCTAGGCTGCGCCGCACCGACCCGGGCAACCCGGATGTGTGCAACGTATTCACTTTCCACAAAACCTTCAGCACGCCGGATGAAGTGGCGATGATTGATGTGGAATGCCGCCGGGCAGGCATTGGCTGTGTGGATTGTAAGAAGATGCTGGCACGCAACCTGAATGCCAACCTGGCACCCTTCCGAGCACGGCGGGCAGAATTTGCCTTGCACCCAGATACCGTGGCAGATATCCTGAAGGATGGAACCCGACGGGCAACCGTTCTGGCTGAAGCGACCATGCGGGATGTGCGCGCTGCAATAGATTTACCGGAATAATCACATGCCGGGCGGGTAACCGCCCGGTTTTGACACAAGCACGGAGGAATCATGCGGGCAGTCATACAACGAGTCACCCGGGGTGCAGTTACCATCAATGGTCAAAAAACAGCCGAGATTGGACTCGGTCTGGTTGTCCTGTTGGGAATTGGTCCGGGGGATGACGAGGAAAAGGCGCGTTATCTGGCGCGGAAAATCGCATTGCTGCGGATATTTGAGGATGACGCCGGCAAGATGAACCTGTCGGTGCTGGATGTGGGCGGCAGTGTGGTGGTGGTCAGCCAGTTTACCTTGTATGGCGACACTCGCAAAGGCAATCGCCCGGCATTTATTGAGGCGGCGCCACCGGAGATTGCCAGTCCGCTGGTGGACCGCTTTGTCGCGCTGTTACGCGAGCAGCAGGTGCCGGTTCAAACCGGCGAATTTGGCGCGCACATGGTAGTGGATATTGTTAACGATGGACCCGTGACGATCCTGATGGAGGCTTGACNNGGGAAAAATAAATTCATGGAAATATGCTACTTTATTAAGTACCTCAGCTATCACTGGATGCTTTGTCTTTGCCTGGCTGTTGACTCAAAAATCAGAAGTTACCAATTCACTTTGGAAAGGCTATTCTCTATTCGACTTGTTGCTGCTCATTGGTACATGCCTATTAATAGCATTGACCATAATAAGTGTATTTTGCTTTTGCATTCCTCGCTGGCAAAATCGGTTTATTCCCAAGCTCAGCAGATTAAGTGAGAAATGGTGGTTTACTCCCTGCGTTTTGGGGATTTATTTAATAGTTTTGATTCTCTTCCTTCTCACTGTGGTTCTCCAAACCGAAATATTTGGGCTCAAGCAATTTACTGTCTTCATCGGTTGGATCTTTATTACTTTTAGCTGTTTGCTATGGTTGTCTTATGATATCGTACGCGAGCATATTCACAGGAATCTTGATTCCCATAGAATTGCTTCGGCAGGAATAATTTGGTTGCCAGGATTTTTGATTAGTGCCAGTGGATATGTGATTAGCCTATTGTTGCCACGAATGTCAAGATTCAGCTATCTCTTTATTTGTCTGTTTACGCTGATTCTGCTCTGGTTGGGAAAAGCACTCTGGAGTCAAAAGAATTCGAGCGTCATCAAGCCTGAAATTGTTCATGAATGGATAGTTGGCTTATCAGTATTCTTGATCACATACATTGTTTATCGGACGACATCGATTTTGGTTGGTAATATCTACACACCAGCGAAGTCGTATTTTGATGAACTGGCGGACGCCTGGATCCATGGCAGGCTGTATCTAGCAAATCCAAGCCAAACGCATGACTTAACCCTATTTAATGGCAACTGGTATGTTGCCAATCCCCCACTTGTCGCACTTTTTATGTTGCCGTGGGTAGCGCTGTTGGGATTAGGTAATTTCAACACTGTGGTGTGGTCATGCCTCAATGGTGCAGTCAATGGTCTTCTTTTGTATTTCCTATTAGGTTTGGCAAATCAGAAAAAATGGATAAATATCGAGACAAAAACACGTCTGCTGCTTGTTACCTTCTTTCTATTTGGAACTGCTCATTATTATCTGGCGGTTGTGGGAAAAATGTGGTTCATGAGTCAGATAATAACTGTAACCTTGGTTTTGTTGTCTGCCATAATGGCGATAAAGGAAAAAAGATTCTGGGTATCTGCCTCAATACTAGCCTTGGCAGCAGCAGCTCGTCCGAATATTATTGTGATTGCACCATTGCTCATTGGCATACGGGCGCAGATGATGGCGGATGAAGGTGTAAAAGTCACGTTTAGACACTTGTTTCAATGGCTAATTATCTTTGCTTTCCCGGTTGCGGTTGTTGGTGGGGTTTTGCTCGGTTACAACTGGCTAAGATTTGGAAATTTATTGGATTACGGTTATCTCACAGAGAATGTTGCAGATTTTATGGCAGATGATTTACGGGTGTATGGAACATTTCATCCACATTTTATTCTTAGAAATCTAAGAGTCATGTTCCTGAATATTCCCCAATTTAGTCAATCGTGTGGTGGATTGGTTCCGTCCGTTGAAGGATTATCTATTTTTATCGCATCCCCCGCATTAATCTTGTTCTTTTGGGTTTTTCCCGCGTTTAAGCGCCAATCCAGGACATGGTTTTGGTTACTTGGGTTGTTTGTGTCAATTCTCACTTGTTTAGTACCGCTTAGTTTTTATTACAACACAGGATCGTGGCAATTTGGGTATAAATACCTTTTAGATTTTATTGTGCCCGTGGTTTTATTAATGGCAGTGAATATCCGAGTACCTCGATTAACTTTGGTCATAAGTTTGGTTGTCTTGAGTGTTGCAATTAATATTTACGGTGTAATGTGGTGGTTTGGTCTGGTTTGTCGCTGACTTATTACTCGTCATCCCCACAGGATCGTATCCAAACCGACCGCTGCTGCACCATGCTGAAGTAATTCGCTGGCATCCTGAATGGTAAATATTCCGCTGCTGACAATAACGGGAACGCCAGCGCTTTTTACGCCATCCAGCGCCTGGTGAGCCAGGGGCAAGAGCGCGGGACCANNAAGCCAGCTGACAGTGGCGCAGGTGATGGACAGGCTTAAGATTAAGGGCAACCTGCTTCCCCCGACCCCCTTCAATACTTCAAACCATGTATCAGCAGGCGTGTTGTCTGGCAGACTCATTTCTACGGCTGCTACGCCTTCCACATCTTCCAACACCCGCACCATCTCAATCGCCTCCCCAGCCTGGCTGGGAATAATATGTACCCAGAT
>DFYN01000113.1:3754-5586 GCA_002383615.1 Anaerolineaceae bacterium UBA4081 | reverse complement strand
GGGGCTGTAACAAAGGCGCCCTGCGGTTGCTGCCAGTTCCAAACGCCATGCGGGGCAAAACCAAGCATGCCAGCGGCGTTCAAATAAGGGGATGTAAGGGGTAAGTCGATGGACATAAGCAAGGTGTGATGAGCCAAATAGGGTCAGGCAGCCAGGTCTGATAAATGAAATACGGGTCCATCTTTGCATGCCAGCAGGTCGGTTTTTCGACCGTGGACAGCGCAGATTCCGCAACCCGCTTGCCCGCCGCAGGGTAGCGGCGTGTGTACAAGCACTTGCACATCACTCCGGCGACTGGTCGGTGTATTTTGGTGAACAAGATGATGCAGATTGAGAACGTCAAGTGGCAAGGCTTCGATGGCAAGGACATCCGCCCATACGGGCGCTTGTGAAAGGTCAGCAAGGGGCAGGAGTTCAACCTCCAGCGGTAGGTCAGGGGGCAGGGTATCCGCCAGGAGCGTGACTGCAATCCCACGGTTCAAAGCAATTTGGATGAGCGGAAGCAAGCGCGTAGCCGAACCGGTCAGGGAGGCTAATACCAGGTTCTGGCAGCCCACTGGCAAGGTGAAGCCATGACCCAGCGGACCACGTACCTGCAATGTCATGCCTGCCAGCCAGGACGCAGGCAGGTTACCCAGCCAGGGTCCTTCGAGTGCGCCCATCTTGAAGAGTGGTGTGGGTAAGGGTTCAAGCACATCCTGGCAGCGCGCCATCAGGTATTGCCCTGGTGACATGCGTAAAGAAAGCGGCAAATCCAATCTGCCCAACAATCCACCCTCGGTGAGGTACACTTCCTTCAATAAGATATCCATGCTCATGGACTTATCCTATCATAATTCAGTTGTCATCACAGACTGCTTGATAATACTTGATACAATTCGTCAAAAATTATTGGCAAAGGAGATGCGGCTGCGATATAATGACGGTGCACCTTTTGACAATCTATTGGAGGAAACAATGAATATTGCTGTCTTTGTGCAAGGATTTGCCACAATTTTCTGGGTTATTGTGGTTGGCGCGGTTGCATTCCTGGTGGTTCAATCCTCACGGGGACGGGCAATCCGCCGCGGGAGTGTCATCATCAGTGTTCTGGTTGTTGCCGCTATTTTACTCAGCACCATCAGCGCTGGTTTGGTCTTCATCAACCCCCAGGAACGGGGTGTAGTTATTTCTGCCTTCTCTCCGTCGGGTTACCGGCAGCAAGCGTTGACGCCGGGTATCCACTGGGTCATCCCGTTTGCGGAAAATGTAGTCATCTATCCGATCTCCCGCCAGACATATACGATGTCAATCGCAACTTATGAAGGAGCCATACAGGGAGATGATTCCATCGCTGCACGTACGGCTGATGGTCAGGAAATTTTCGTAGATGCTTCCATCATCTATGCCGTAGACCCTGCCAAAGTGGTTCAAGTTCATATTGAGTGGCAGGATCGCTACGGAGACGAATTGGTCCGTCCGCAAGTGCGCGGTATTATCCGCGATGCAGTATCACAGTTCGGTGTTGAAGAAGTTTATTCCAGCAAGCGCCTTGATTTGGTCCAAATGATCAACTTAGCAATGGAGAAAAAGCTTTCTGAGAATGGATTGGTATTGATTGATTTTGTGTTGCGCAATATCTCCTTCTCGCCTGAGTACGCAGCCTCCGTCGAGCAGAAGCAGATTGCTGAACAGCAAGCACAGCAAGCCAAGTTCACTGTTGAGCAGCGCAAGCAGGAAGCTGAACAGGCGCGGCAAGTGGCACAGGGTGTGGCAGATGCGGTGGTCATCAAAGCCAAGGGTGACGCTGAGTCACGCTTGATTTCGGCTGAGGCAGAAGCCAAATCGTTGGA
>DFYN01000113.1:3513-3648 GCA_002383615.1 Anaerolineaceae bacterium UBA4081 | reverse complement strand
ATCATGAGCGAAGAAGCGCCTTTTCCTTCAGGTAAACAAATCCGGTTGACCAGTTTGTCGTCCTGCGCGGGTTGAGCGTCCAAACTCAACGCGGAAACGCTGGCGCAGGTTCTGCGCCCCCTTGATGGACTGTTC
>DFYN01000113.1:1780-3484 GCA_002383615.1 Anaerolineaceae bacterium UBA4081 | reverse complement strand
CGGCGCTGTTGCAGCCGCCAACAGTTTATCAGATATTTATGCCATGGGTGGGCTGCCTTTTCTGGCGTTGAATATTGCTGCTTTACCGCCGCAGTTACCCACTGAACTCCTGAGTGAGATTCTTCGTGGCGGCGGTGATAAGGTTAAAGAAGCAGGGGCAGTTGTTGCTGGTGGACATACCATTCAGGACAAAGAGCCCAAGTTTGGGCTGGTTGCCGTGGGTATGGTTGATCCGGCACGACTGTTGACCAAAGTTGGTGCGAGTGTGGGCGATGTGTTGGTACTGACCAAACCGCTGGGAATAGGCGTGACCACCACAGCCCTCAAGCAGGAAATTGCTGCGCCCGAAGACGTGGCAGAAGCGGTTGATTGGATGAAACGCTTAAACCGTGGCGGGCGAGACCTGGCGGTTGAATTTGGCGTTAAGGCAACTACGGATATTACTGGTTTCGCTTTGGTGGGTCATGGATTGGAAATGGCAAAAGCCAGTGGGGTTGCCTTCCAAATCACATTTGAATCCCTTCCTTTTCTAGCACATGCCCGTGCCTATGCCCGTCAGTGGGCATTCTCGGGCGGCGCCAGCGACAACCGACTGTTTTACGGTAACGGTGTCCACTTTACTCGAGCCTTTGATGAAGCAGATGAAATGCTGCTTTTTGATCCGCAAACTTCAGGCGGCTTATTGATGGCAGTGAATCCCAATAAGCTTTCGGCGTTCCTCAAAAAGGCAAAAGAAATTGCCCAACCGGTTTGGGAGATAGGGACGGTAATCAATGGCAGTGGAATTCAAGTGGTCTGATTACTCATCTGCATGGCAAGCCGCCCTCGAGGAAACCTGGGCGGCTTTTCTGAATGGCTCCTACCCCATCGGGGCAGCCATTACGGATGCGAATGGCGAAATCATCGCCCGCGGACGCAATCACATCCATGACCGGGACGGTTTGTCTGGTCAGCAGATCGGCGGTGTCCAATTTGCTCATGCAGAGCTCAACGCACTATTGGTACTGCCTATGGATATGAAACCTGAAGATGTACACACTGCCCATATTTACACCACTGTGGAACCGTGCCCTCTTTGTGTGGGTGCAATTTACATTTCCGGCATTCGCAATATCCATTATGCTTCCCGTGATCCTTATGCGGGTTCAATCGATATCCTGGGAAATACCCAGTATATGTCGCGCAAGCCCATCCGAGTGGAGGGTCCTCTGAACCCCGACATAGATACCGTCATGTTGGGGTTAATGGTAGCCTATCACAAGGCGATTGATGAGAAATTCGCCAGCAGTGCTGTATATGTCCGTTGGCAGAAGAAAAACTCCCGGGGCGTGGCGTTTGGAGAGCGCCTGGCTAATCAAGGTTTATTGGAAACATTAAGAGGAGACCAGGCGACTGCAGAACATGCTATCTCGGCATTGTTCACGTTTTATCATGAAAACAACGAGGCGGAATCATGAGTGAACCTGGGTTTGAATTCAACTCACGCCGGTCTGCGGTTTACGGACGCGGCGGGATGGTGGCTGCCTCACAGCCACTGGCTGTGGCAGCGGGTCTAAAACTACTGGATGCAGGCGGCAATGCTGCCGATGCGGCTGTGGCAGTGGCAGCGGCATTGAACGTCACTGAACCCACCTCAACAGGACTGGGGGGTGATGCTTTCGCCCTTTTCTATCAGGCAGACACTCGGCAAGTGTTTGCGCTGAA
>DFYN01000113.1:0-1689 GCA_002383615.1 Anaerolineaceae bacterium UBA4081 | reverse complement strand
TTCCCTGTCGCACCTACCACTGCCTGGTTTTGGCAGCGTGCAGCCCAGGGGCAGTTGGCTAAGGCTGTCAATGGACTTGAGCTGACATTGGATGGACGTGGTCCCAGGGCAGGCGAAATCTTTCAGAACAAGGGTCTGGCGCNNTCAAAGAAGCTGGCGGATGCCTGGCTGAAAGCGACCTGGCGACGCATACTTCAACATGGGATACCCCCATCTCGGTTTTACATCATGGACTGCGCATCTGGGAATGTCCACCTAACGGGCAAGGTCTGGCAGCCCTGCTGGCGCTGAATTTACTGGAAGGGTTTGACCTGGCAATGCTACCGCCCCTTTCAGTGGACAGGCTGCATGTCATGATTGAAGCCATGCGGCTGGCATTTGCCGATGCGCGTGCATACATTGCAGACCCTGCCAAGGTGGATGTGCCGTTGGAGGGTTTGCTCTCCATGGACTATTCCGATAAGCGCCGAACGTTGATTGACCCCAGGCGAGCAAACCCGTCACTTCGTCCGGGTACGCCGTTGGCAGTCAGCGATACAGTCTACTTTAGCGTTGTGGACTGCTGGGGGAATGCCTGTTCTTTCATTAACAGCAATTATATGGGTTTTGGCACCGGTATTGTGCCGCGCGGATGGGGATTTTCGCTGCAGAATCGCGGACACAACTTCCGACTGGACCCAACTCACCCGAATGCATTAGCGCCTGGCAAACGACCGTACCACACCATCATTCCCGCGCTGGCGACCCGAGCACAAGACGACAGCCTGTTTGCCAGCTTTGGCGTGATGGGTGGTTTTATGCAGCCGCAGGGGCATTTGCAGGTAGCGGTTGCTCTGGCGGATGACCATTTGGATCCGCAAGCTGCGCTGGATCAACCGCGGTGGTGCATTGAACCGGAAGACAGTAATGGTTTGACGGCGTTGGAAGCCGGTATTCCGTTGGAAGTGATGGCGGGTCTGGCAGAACGGGGACATCCTGTGCGCCCGGTGACGGGCATGGGGCGGGCGTTGTTCGGTCGTGGTCAGATCATCCTGCGCGACCCTGTCACGGGGGTATTATGCGGCGGTTCAGACCCACGCGCAGATGGCTTGGCGATGGCGACTCTGTAGATTAGTGGTGATGTGGTAAGGTCTCTGACCTTACCACAGGGTTGACCGCAGGTCTCTGTATATGCTTTGAAAGGACATCATCTCGATCGGGGTCATGATGGAGCGCTACCGAATCCATTCTGGATTGTTTGTATATTTCTTTACCTTTCGAATCGTGGAATGGCTTCCTGTATTCATAAGTGAATATCCGTGTAAGGTTTTTACCGAGAGTTTGAACTATTGCAGTTCACATAAATCATTGGGTGTGCATTCCTTTGTTTTAATGCCGACGCATATCCATGCGGTGATGTTTGATAGGGATAGCGATTCGGATCAATTGAAAGAAACGATGAGTGATATGCGAAAATTTACTGGAAGGCAGTTGGCTGATTATTGTGAACGAGAGCTTCCTTGGTATTACACAGATGTCATGCGCCAAAATTCTGGCGAAGACCGGGATAGGCGGTTTTGGCATCCTACCATCCATGCAGAAGCGGTCATATCTGAGAAGTTTCTGCAACAGAAAGTCGATTATTTACATGACAACCCGGTTCGAAAAGGGTTGGTAAAAAATCCTGAGGATTGGCGTTTTTCATCTGCG
>DFYN01000048.1 GCA_002383615.1 Anaerolineaceae bacterium UBA4081 | reverse complement strand
CCGCCCTACGGGTTCAGCGACCCTTCCAGGGTGCATCCCATGCGGGACACAAAGACCATGAAACCGCGACACCGCAACGGGGACGCCGTCGGGATCATGGAATGTGGTTTCAATGCGCGGGCGAGGCGCCGCCTCGCCCCTACGCTACAACTATATCGCCTAGCCCCTACCCTACAACTAATCTTCGCGTGGCAATTGGCGGGTAGCGACTTACNNTACAAGGCGGGATAGAATTCCACTCCACCTCAAATATCTTTTCTTGTGTTCACCAAAACGCTTAGCGCCGATACTTTAACAAAATATACGCGCCTAAGAATGCAATCAAGAGGGAGACAAAGGCATAACTCAGATGGGTAAGCAGCTCAGTCCTGGAAAATATCCAACCCTGCCAGATACATAAGACTGTGCCTGCTACCAGTAAGAATAATCCAATTATGCGGTTTGACCGTATCATTTATTCCTCCATCAAGCGCGGGCGGTATTGCAAGGCTTCAGCCAGGTGTGCTTGGGTGATGGGTTCACTGCCTGCCAAATCGGCAATGGTTCGAGCCAGTTTCAACACACGGTGATAGCCGCGGGCTGAAAGCTGTAATTGATTCATGGCGTTTTTCATCAGGTTCCGACAGGTGTCATCCAGTATGCATACCTTGCGAACCATCCCGGTCGGCATATCCGCGTTACAGGCAATGCCCTCATTCGCAAACCGCTCACGTTGGATTTGCCGGGCAGCCTCGACGCGCGCCTGCACGGTCACAGAGTCCTCCCCAAGGCGCGAATCGCTCAATTTTTCATAAGCCACTCGCGGTACCTGGATATGGATGTCAATACGGTCGAGCAGGGGACCGGATATTTGCTTCTGATACTTGCTGACCATACCCAGCGAGCATGTGCATGGTTTGGTGTTATCGCCAAAGTAACCGCACGGGCAGGGGTTCATGGCAGCCACTAATTGGAAAGATGCCGGAAAAGTTAAGGAGCCTTGCGCCCGACTGATAGTGACTGTTTTATCCTCCAGTGGTTGCCGTAAGACTTCCAGCACGTGCCTGCCGAACTCGGGCAGTTCATCCAGGAATAGCACGCCGCGGTGTGCCAGTGAGATTTCACCGGGATGGGGCCAATTGCCGCCGCCCACCAACCCGGCATGCGAAATCGTGTGGTGCGGTGCGCGGAACGGACGCCAGCGCAAGAGTGGCACATCCAGGGGCAATTGGTCTGCCACAGAGTAGATGCGGGTGACGTCCAATGATTCGTCTATGGTCATTCTCGGTAAAATGGCGGGCAGCGCTCGTGCCAACAAGGTTTTTCCAGCGCCGGGCGGACCCATCATCAGCACGTTATGACCACCCGCAGCTGCAACTTCCAGGGCGCGTTTGACATGCTCCTGCCCTTTGACATCCCGGAAATCTGTCTGCACTTCTACAGGTAAAGCCTCCACCTCAATGGGTGGTTGGGGAGAAATTAGCTCCTCGCCGCTCAAGTGGCGGAAGAGCGCTCCAAGCGTGGTTACCGGAATGACTTCCAATCCAGGGATCAGGGCAGCTTCGGGTGCATCCATGGCTGGGACGAAAATGCGTTCGTAACCTTCCGTGCGAGCAGTCGCTGCCATAGGCAGCACACCGCGCACATGCCGTACGGACCCGTCCAGTGAAAGCTCACCGACCACCAGGGCGCCTGCCAGGGATTCTGGCGGCAGGAATTCCAGCATGACCAACACACCCAGGGCTACAGGCAAATCGTAAGACGAGCCTTCCTTGCGTACGGTAGCTGGCGCTAAATTAACCACGATACGTTTGCGCGGGTAGGGTAACCCCGTGTTTTTGATGGCGGTTTCAACCCGCTGGCGTGCTTCTTTGACAGCTGCGTCGGGTAATCCGACAATATCCATGCCGGGCAGACCGGGAGCGGTATCCACTTCCACTTCGATGATAACGCCATCCAGACCAATGACTGCGCAGGAAAATACACGGGCAAGCATGGAAGTAGTGTAGAGGGGGCGGTGAGAANNCTCGTTTGTGAAATATATAACAAATGAATTGAAACTGGTATAATATTAGTCTGTAATTAGGACTTTCTATCCGGCAAAGAATTTGCTCGGCAGCAAGCCAACTCAGTTCAAAACGGACGCAAAATGAAAAACTATGATGTCATCATCGTCGGCGGAGGTGTGGTGGGGTGNNGTCATCCATGCCGGGCACGATCCCATTCCCGGCAGCCTAAAAGCACAGATGAACCTGCGTGGGAATCCGATGTGGGATTCTTTAGCGGCAGAGCTGGGCATACCATTTAAACGGACAGGCGCTTACATTGTTGCAGTCGACCAGGATGAGTGTGACTGTCTGCAATCCTTGCTGGAGCGGGGGCAGGAAAATAAGGTCGCTTGCGAAATTATCAGCGGCGATGAGATGCTCCGCCGTGAACCTTTGATCAATCCACAGGTTAGAGGGGCGTTATCGACGCCTTCAGCCGGTATGGTGGATCCATTTGCAGCCTGCCTGGCGCCTTTAGAAAATGCAGTTTCAAATGGTGTGGATTTATTAACCGGCACCAAATGTTTAGGCATTTTGCGCGAAGATGGGCGCGTGACTGGTGTGCTAACCAATCGGGGAGCGATTGCTTGCCGGTGGGTGATCAATTCAGCCGGAGTTTTCTCGGATGAAATTGTCCGTGATGCAGGAGACAGGAGCGGGTTCAAAATCACTCCTCGGAAAGGGGAGTATTACGTCCTGGATAAAGCAGATTTCCAATTGGATAATATCCTTTTCCCTGTGCCGACCAAGGTCAGCAAAGGCATCCTGGTTCTAGGCACCGTACATGGAAATGCCATTCTAGGTCCAAGCGCATTGGACCAGGATGATCGGGAGAATAAATCGGTTACTGCGGATGGGTTAGCCAATGTCTGGCAGCTTGCACAGCGCCTGGTTCCATCCATCTCGCAAAGGAGCATTATTGCAGTGTTTGCGGGATTGCGGGCTGCAGGGAATGCCAAGTCTTCAGCGCCCGGGGTTGCCTACGATCACGATTTTGTGATTGAAATGTCAGAGCATCTATTTGGGCTTATACACTTAGCCGGTATTGAATCACCCGGATTCACAGCGGCGCCGGCGATTGCCGAACGAGTGGTGGAAATCATGATAGATTCAGGCGAGAAATTACGAGAAAGGAAAAACTGGAACCCAATTCGAGTACCCAGACCGCGGTTTAACCACCTTTCACGCCGTGAACAGGCTGAATTAATCCAACGCGACCCACGTTATGGTCGTATCATTTGCCGCTGCGAGATGATCACCGAAGGAGAAATTATTGCAGAAATCCACTCTGCGGTTCCGGCAAGAACGTATGACGCCATCAAGAGGCGTACCTGGCTGGGTACAGGGCGGTGTTTGGGTTCATTCGATATGCCGCGTGTAGTTGAATTACTGGCTCAGGAGTGGGGCGTCCCTGTCACTGAGATCACAAAAAAAGGTCCCGGGTCAGAGTTTCTACGGCGTGAAACCAAAGCGATGGAGTCATAGATGAACATCAAAGACAACTACGATGTTGTGGTGATTGGTAGTGGTCCAGGAGGATTGGCAGCGGCAATTTCTGCCCGTCAGCAAGGCTGCCAGGATGTGCTCATCATCGATCGAGACCGGGAACCGGGCGGAATCCTGCTGCAGTGCATCCATAACGGTTTCGGTCTGCAAACCTTCAAAGAAGATCTTCCTGGTCCTGAATATGCTCAGCGCTATATTAACGAGGCCAAAACATTGGGGATCACCTTCCTGATGGATACCATGGTGATGGATGTGACCTCTCAACGCAAGTTATACCTAACCAGCCGGGATTTAGGATATATCGAAGTGGACGCCCACGCCATCGTTTTGGCAATGGGCTGCCGCGAACGCACCCGCGCCCAGGTGCGAATCCCAGGCTATCGCCCTAATGGCGTCTTCACAGCCGGAACCGCCCNNCCCAGCGCTGGGTGAACGTGGAAGGTTATATGCCCGGTAATAACTTTGTCATTCTTGGCTCTGGTGACATTGGCATGATCATGGCACGACGCCTGACTTTTGAGGGCGCGCATGTGGAACGGGTACTTGAAATTCAATCTTACTTGTCTGGCTTGAGCCGAAACTATGTGCAGTGTTTGGATGACTGGGGCATCCCATTACAGCTTCAATATACTGTCAAGAAAATCATTGGCAAGAATCGTGTTGAAGCGATCGAGGCTGTTGCAGTCGATGATAAATGGAATTTCATTCCCGGCAGTGAAGAGATAATCCCATGCGATACCTTGTTGCTCTCAGTCGGTTTGATCCCTGAAAACGAACTCTCCAAGAAGGCTGGTGTACTCCTGGACCCCGTGACTGGTGGTCCATACGTGGATGAACATTTCCAGACCAGTGTGCCGGGCATCTTCGCCGCCGGCAACGTGGTGCACGTTTACGACCTGGTCGATTACGTATCAATGGCAGGTTCTGAAGCCGGACGAAGTGCCGCAGAATTTGCCTTGGCTGAAAAAGAACGTTCTGCCCGATACATTCCACTTGTTCCTGGCAAAAACGTGCGCTATATCGTTCCACATAAATTGGATAAACAGGCTTTGGAAAAAGGGGATATCAGTCTGCAAATGCGCGTTACCAAACCGATCGAGGAAGATGTCTGGTTGGAAGTGCATGGAGAAGAAAACAGCATCGTGCGGCGTTCAGAGCGTTATGTGCGCCCGGGTGAGATGGTCACGATCGTGCTCAAGCCTAAAATGGCAGCTGAAGTCGAAAAAGCTGGCAGATTGACCGTCGATATTTATCCTAAATCAGAGGCATAAGATGGAAGAAAAGAATTTTATCTGCACTGCCTGCCCAATGGGCTGTAAATTGATCGTACGAATGGAAGGCGACGAAGTAGTCAAGATATTGGGTCAACGCTGCCGGCGCGGCGAGACTTACGGTCGCCAGGAAGCCATCGC
>DFYN01000102.1:4036-19348 GCA_002383615.1 Anaerolineaceae bacterium UBA4081 | reverse complement strand
TTGTGTTAAAATACTTGACATTACTTATCATCTTGTTATAATAGTTATTAGTAATAATTCACATCAACCATAATGAGTACTTCTTTTTGGACTCTCCCTACCCAGAATGTTAAAAACCTCAATCGCCACGCGATTGTAGACCTAATTCGTTTCACGCCGGGTGGTATTTCGCGTGTTGAGCTTGCCCGCCACATGGGTTTGACACGTGCAGCTGTAACTTCCATTGTAAATGATCTAACCAAAGCAGGCTTGGTTCGTGAGGTCGAAAGTCATTATCCAGCGGGACGGCGCCCCATTGTTTTAGAAGTTAATCCCAGCCGGGGATATGTGATCGGTGTGGATATGGGTGCAACACATGTTACTGTGATATTGGCTGATTTCGCTGCCCAGGTCATTGCTGAGGTGGAAGAACCCCTGGATATATCCGCAGGCGCTGAAGAATGCTTGAACCGGGTGGATAAAATTGTCAGAAGCCTTATCTTTGCGAACGGACTGAAACTCTCAGATATTTCTGCTGTTGGCATTGGTGTGCCTGGTCCGATCGATATTGATGCGGGTATGGTCATTGAGCCGCCGATCATGCCTGGTTGGGACCAATTTCCAATACGGGATTATCTGAAAAAACTGTGGGGATGTGAAATCTCGCTAGGGAATGACGCGGAGTTAGGCGCTGTCGGTGAGTGGGCATATGGCGCCGGGCGGGGTGAGCGTAATTTAGCATATATAAAAATGGGGACTGGTATTGGAGCAGGCTTATTATTGGAAGGTCAGATTTACCATGGCGCAACTGGATCAGCCGGCGAAATTGGTCATATTACCATTGAGGATAATGGTCCAATTTGCACCTGCGGCAACCGGGGCTGCCTGGAAGCCATTGCTGGCGGATGGGCGATTGCCAGGGAAGCCGTCACGGCAGCAAAAACTAATCGTCGCAGCCAACTGGCATTGATTACCCCAGTAGAAAGCATTACGGCACGGGACGTAATTACCGCAGCCCGCAACGGAGATCTAACCAGTCAGAAAATTATGATTGACGCTGGCGCTCATTTGGGAACCGCAATTGCTAGCCTTGTAAACTTATTTAACCCGAGTATGGTTGTGATTGGCGGTGGTGTAGCTCAAATGGGCGATCTTTTAATTGATCCTGTTCGGAAAACTGTAGCGGAGCGCAGCCTGCACATGGTCTCTCGCTCAGTCAGAATTACATCAGCGCTTCTTGGACGTCGTTCTTCTGCCATGGGAGCGGTTGTTCAAGCGCTCTCATTGTCTTTACATCAGTTTGCAGAATTGCATTGATGTCTGTATAATACGAGTACGCTTTGTAAGGAGGTGATGCGGAAAAAAGGTCAGCCTTATATTGTTAAGAACAGCAGCATTGCTGTTTGAGAAAGTATCCATTTTATTTAGGAGAAGAAGGAGAAAAGATGGCAAAGAAACTATTCGTCCTCGTCAGCGTTCTGCTGATTGCCGTGTTCGTGCTAACGGCTTGTGGACCCACGGCTCCCAAGGAGCCCTCACAGGAAGTTACTATTGTCCTGTGGACCAAAGAAGGTGAAGCGGATGGCGGTTTACAATACGTCACTTCCCTGACAGACGCCTACACCGCAGCCCATCCATTGGTCAAATTCGAAGTCGTCAACAAGGATGTTGAAACCTTGCGCGAAGACTTCCAGACCGCCAGCCTGGCTGGAAACCCCCCCGACCTGCTTTGGACAGTCTCTGACCATGTTGGTCCGTTCTCGGTTGCTGGTATCATCCAGCCCGTAGACAAACTGGTTGACCTGACCAAGTATGTGGAAAGCATCAAATTGGGCAATGATACCTGGGCTGTTCCGATTAGCTCTGGCAACCACCTGATGCTGCTCTACAACAAAGACCTTGTCGCGACTGCACCAAAAGACACCGATGAATTGATTTCCGTTGCCCAGAGCATCACCTCCGGTGATACCTATGGCTTGGTTTTCAACTTCACCGAACCCTTCTGGCTGGCTCCGTGGCTGGGTGGCTTTGGTGGTCGTGTCTTCGCCGAAGATGGCGTGACCCCGACCCTCAATACCCCGGCGATGGTTGACACCCTCCAGTTCCTGTATGACCTCAAGTACACCTACAAAGTTATGCCCGCCGAAGCCGACTATAACGGCGCTGACACCCTCTTTAAAGAGGGCAAAGCTGGCATGCTCATCAATGGTGACTGGTCCTTGGGTGATTACAAGACCGCGTTGGGCGACAAACTTGGTGTTGCCCCCCTCCCGATGGTCAAGAAGACCGGCAAGTACCCCGCCCCCTATACTTCTGGTACCTATTTCATGGTTCCAGAAGGTTTAGCTGGTGATAAACTTGTGGCTGTCCAGGGATTTATGAACTTTGCAACTGAAGAAGCCAATCAGATCAATATGGTGACAACCCTGTCCCGTCTGCCGGCGTTGAAATCTGCCCTCAAGGCTGAAATCATCACCACAGACCCGATCTTGAAGGGTTCCTCAGAGCAGATGTCATACGGCACACCCATGCCGGTTGTGCTTGAAATGCGCTGCATCTGGGATGCAATGAAACCCGAACAGCAGGCTGTTCTCTCGGGAAGCAAATCCCCGACCGATGCAGCAGCTGCTATGCAAGCCGCAGCCGAGTCCTGCATCAAGACCCTGGAGTAATCCAACGGTAATAATAGAGCCAGAGGTGGAAACTCCTCTGGCTCTACCTTATCTTAATATGTAGGGAGGTACCCCAATGATTGAGGGTGGTGTGATTCTTAAGAGCCTTCAGGAAGTCGGAACCACCATATTGTTTATTTTGGCTGGTACCGCTGCCATTGAGGGGTTTCTTTATCTGCTCCTGGTGAAATGGCTTAAGTATAAATTTGCCCTTCCATATATGCTGCTGGCTCCTGCAATCATCGGTCTGGCAGCATTAGTTGTTTACCCTGCCATTTGGGAGCTCAACCTCTCATTCACAAATATGAGTCTGGTCCGGTTTAGGAACTACGACTATGTCGGTTTAACCCAGTATGTCCGGGTGTTCACTGAACCGGTCCTCAAGCAAATCCATTTCTTGCAATTGTTTGGTCAAACGTTAATTTGGACGGTCATCAACCTGGTTTTCCATGTGACCGGTGGTTTAATTTTAGCGCTTCTACTTAACCGTCCAATGAAGCTGCGTGGAATTTACCGTATGATCCTTATCCTACCCTGGGCAGTACCGCAAGTTATTGCAGTTCTTGCCTGGCGTGGAGAATTCCATTACGATTTTGGTTTCTTGAATACTATCCTGCGCGGGGTTGGTCTTGCACCCGTCGCTTGGTTATCTGATCCTCTGGCGAACTTTGTTGCCATGTGTATTACCAACATCTGGTTAGGCATTCCCTTCATGATGGTGATCCTTCTCGGTGGTTTGCAAAGTATTGCAGGCGAATATTACGAGGCTGCAGAAATTGATGGCGCAAATGCGTGGCAGCAGTTCTGGATGGTGACCATGCCCCTCCTGCGACCTGTCATGACTCCCGTTATCATTCTGGGTACGGTATGGACGTTCAATAACTTTAACGTCCCATTTTTCATCAACCAGAATGAACTAGAAACGAGCGATATTTTGGTTACCGGTTTGTTCCGGGCTGCTTTCCAATATAACCGCTATGGTTTCTCAGCAGCTTTTGCATTTGTAATATTCTTCCTATTGTTGATTTACTCAATCTTCTACTTGAAAGTAACGGGTGGGTTGAAAGGAGCCAATGAATGAGCGCCCAAATTGATATACCAGCCTCGACAGAACCCAAACAGTATAAGGTTCGCAAGCACTCGTTCTTTTATGGTGGGCGGGAGGACAGCCCGTTTAAGCGCATCTTGATTCACGCCGCGCTCATCATTGCCTGCGTGATTTCTGCTTATCCTATCCTGCGCATTTTGAGCATCGCCCTGCGACCGGGTAACCGGTTATTATCAACTGATCTGTCTATCATCCCTGCCGATGCCACCCTGGAGTCGTTCCGGATTGTGCTGTTTGAAAAGCCATTCCTACAGTGGATTTGGAACAGCCTTTCGATAACTGTCGCAACAGCCATTATTGGTGTTATCCTGGCAGCTACCTCCGCTTATGCATTCTCCCGTTGGCGTTTCCCGGGACGGTCATTTGGATTGGTTTTCTTGCTGACCACCCAAATGATTCCTGCCACAATGTTGATTGTTCCCCTCTATATACTGGCGGTACAGCTAGGTTTGATTGCAACCTATCGAGGTCTGGTCATCGCTTATGCAGTAACGGCAGTNNCGCATTGATGGCTGCACGGAGCTGCAGGCATTTTGGAAAATCCTCCTACCCTTATCGACCCCAGCCCTGTCTATTGTGTTCCTTTTCAACTTTACAACTGCCTGGAATGATTATTTGCTCGCCCGGGTTATGTTGGGATCAAATGAGTCACTCCTCACGTGGCCGTTAGGCTTGCAGCGGCTGCAAGGGCAATTCTTGACCCAGTGGGGGCAATTCTCGGCTGCTTCTATCATGGTTGCCATCCCTGTGATGGTCCTGTTCCTGTACACCTCCAAGTACCTGATCTCGGGGTTAACACTTGGTTCAGTCAAGGGGTAATCGCATCATCGGCTAGACGTATTGAAAAACCTCGTTTTCTTTGGAGAACGAGGTTTGAATTAATAAAGGAGTAATCGTGAAAAAGATCTCAGTGGGTTTTAGCGTTTTATTGATAGCATCATTTCTACTTTCGGCATGCGGTCAGACGCCCGTCGTGAAAGGACCGACTTCACCTGCTGATATGCTGTACGTCAACCTCGTCTGGCACCAGCACCAACCCCTTTATTACAAAAATACAGAAGGTGTTTACACAAGACCCTGGGTGCGAGTGCATGCTACAAAAGACTATTATGATATGGCTTCCACCGTACAGCAATACCCTGACATCCATGTCACTTTTAACCTAACACCTGTCCTTATTAAACAGCTGACGGATTTTGCCAAGAACGGCGCAAAAGACCTGTATTGGACGACAGCGGAAAAACCTGCAGCAACGCTGACGGATGACGAGAAGCGGTTCATTCTACAACGGTTTTTTGATGTCAACTGGGATAATATTATTGCTCGCTTTCCTCGCTACCAAGAATTGCTCACGCTCCGTGGTGGGTCCGATACAGCATCTATTGATAAGGCGATGGGGAGATACTCAGAACAAGATTACCGTGACCTGCAAATCTGGTTTAACCTCGCCTGGTTTGATCCAGACTTCCTAAATTCCGAGCCTCTTAAAGCGCTTGTCGATAAGGGAGGAAATTTCTCCGAAGATGACAAGAAGATAGTATTTGACAAAGCGCTTTCAGTCATCCAAGAAACCATTCCTTTGCATAAAAAGATGCAGGACTCGGGNNGTGGGCAATCCTGCTGGCGAAGCGCCTGAGCGGTTTTCATACCCAAACGATGGCATTGCGCAACTCGCCAAAAGTGTTGAAATTTATAAAGACAATTTTGGGCGCGCCCCGCGCGGCTTATGGCCGGGCGAGGGTTCTGTCGCCCAGGCTGTCGTTCCACTGATTGCAGACGCGGGATATCAATGGATGGCAACCGGTGAACCTGTCTTAGCGGCATCGCTGGGCATAGGTGAGTTCACTCGTGATGCAAATGAGACTATTCAGCAGGCGGATGACCTTTACCGACCTTATTATGTGAGCGATACCGATGGTAACCAGGTGGCAGTTTTCTTCCGCGACTGGCGTATGTCAGACCTGATTGGTTTTGAGTATTCACAGAAAGACCCAGACGCTGCAGCTCAGGATATGATGCGCCGGCTGGAGAATGTGCGCCAGCAATTGATTACAGAAGGCTCGACAGGTCCAAATATTGTTTCAATTGTTCTGGATGGTGAGAATGCCTGGGAGTATTACCCCAATGACGGTAAAGCATTCCTCAATGCCCTATATAAGGCATTATCAGAAAGTGAGAAGATCAGGACTGTNNGGAGCATGGTTTAGCGCCAACTATGACACCTGGATTGGCGAACCCGAAGAAACCCAAGCCTGGAATTACCTGGGAAAGGTCCGAAGTTTCCTGGCTTCTTACGATATTAGCAAGAAAAAGACAGCCCCCAGCGCTGAAGCTTTAGACAAAGCATTAGATTTCATGTATCTGGCGGAAGGGTCAGACTGGTTCTGGTGGTATGGTTCTGACCAGGATTCCGGACAAGATGCGTATTTTGATGTTGGTTTCCGTGCCCTTTTAGCAGGCGTATACGAATCCCTGGAAGTGGATGTGCCTGCATTTGTGAATGTACCCATTATTCCCAAGAGTCCTGCGCCACAGACGACTGCATTCACAGCGCCAGCCACGGCAACTGTGGATGGCATCGTTAACACTGAAGAGTGGGCAGGCTCGGGTTATTATGCCGCTCAGGGACATTCACCCTCTGATGGCATTGCTTATCTTCTTGANNTCAAGATGCCGCGGATTTCCACGGTTTATCCGTTCACGAATGGCGAGAATCCTATGCTGTTTGGATTTGCAGCTTCCAATCTGTTCGAAATAGGCAGTGATGGCAGCGTTCAGGCATTCACTGCAGCAGGTGATGGATGGACCAGTGTCAAAACTGATGGCGCAGCAGCGGTGAGTGACTCCGTAATGGAAATTGCCATTCCTCTGGCGTCCCTGGGTGAGTGGGATGCTGGCGATGATATCCGTATGGCAGTTGCCATTCAACCCGAAGGTGAGGTGCTACCGCTGGATGGTCCTGCCCAGATAATTATCCCTGACCTTGGGTTATCAACTGTCATCCTGACGGTTGACGACCCTGAGGGCGATGACAATGGTCCCGGCACGTATATATATCCAACTGAACCGGTACTGGTTAAACAGGCATTTGACCTGAAAACATTTACGGTTGCGTATGATGAGCGAAATATCATCTTCAAATTCCACCTGTATGGGGACGTACCAAATCCGTGGGGATCGGGCAACAACTTGTCCATCCAAACTTTGGATGTGTATGTCGATAAAGACCCGGGGGCGGGCACGGGTGCGCGCTTGCTGCTGCCAGGACGCAATGCAGCTTTGACCAAAGGAAATGGCTGGGAAGTAGCAGTTTGGGCAGAAGGGTGGACGCCGGAAGTATTGGCGCCTGACCAAGCTACATTAGAACCCAAACAGATTAGCGGCGTCGATTTGAAGATTATTGTTGATCCGGCTGCCAAATTGGTAACTCTGCGTGTTCCTCGTACTGTGTTCGGAGAAGGCGACCCGGCAACATGGGGGTACGCAGCAGCAGTCATGTCACAGGACGGATTCCCCTCGATAGGTGTTTGGCGAATTCGCGATATCCTGGAGAACAACGCCCAATGGAAATTTGGCGGTGCACCCGCTGATACAAATCACACACGGATTATTGACCTGGCGTGGGGTGCAGCTACGCCAAACCAGGCGGACATGCTGGGCAACTATACCAGCAGCACCAGAAATCCGGTTGAATTAACGCCGGACGATTTCCCGCAGATAGAACTCTTGCTGGTCCAATAGCAAGGAATTAATGGACTGCCGGCGGCTTACCCCGCCGGCAGTTTGATTTAAGGTAAAATTGAGGGAGAATTAATTGAAATTTGATAAGGTATTTTTTTAATGAAGAAACTTGATATTCAAATAGAAAATCATCCGAGAGATCGGGTTGAGGTCATCCTGCCGGATGGTATGGCGATTTCTGCTCCGCGCGGCACTGCCATCGGCACTATTCTTTCAGTCCTGGAAGGCTCACAAATTGCCCCCATCATGGGCGCAGTGATTAATGGTGACCTGCGGGAATTGACTTACCCCATTAATATGGATGCAAAAGTTATACCGGTGACTATGGAAGACGCAGACGGCGCACGAATTTACAGACGGTCTGTCACCTTCCTGTTGGAAGCTGCGTTTGAGGAGCTGTATCCCGACGAGATTATGACCGTAGACCATTCTGTAGCATCCGGGGGTTTCTTTTGTCAAATTAGCGGTGGTAAAGTATTGACTGAATTGGAACTGGACGCGTTGGAAGACAGGATGCAAGCTTATGTGGATGCAGATGTCCCGTTTGAGCGCAGCCAGGTACCTTTAGAGAAGGCAATTGCTTTCTTTGAACAGAATGGACAAACAGATAAGGTCCGATTGTTGAAATATCGCCAAAAAGACCATCTCGTTTTATATAAGCTGGGACGTCACCAAGATTATCATCACGGCTACATGGTACCGAGCACCGGATGCTTGAAATGGTTTGAACTCACAGCAGTGGGGCAGGGTTTTGTTCTACGTTATCCACGGCGCTCCTCTCCGACCAAATTGCTGCCCATGCCATCCTACCCAAAACTTCTGGCGACATTCCGTCAATATGGCGACTGGTTGACGCGGTTGGGTATTGATAGCGTTGGCGCACTTAATGATGCCATTATTGAGGGCAGGATTCGCGAGGTCATTTTGGTGTCGGAAGCGTTGCATGAACATCAAATTGCTGAAATTGCCGAGAGAATTGCCAGGCGTGCGAAAGAGACACGGATCATCCTGATTGCAGGTCCGTCATCTTCAGGTAAGACCACATTTAGTAAGCGTCTGGCTGTACAATTACTGGTTCAGGGTATTTCTCCATATCCAATTGAGTTAGACAATTATTTTGTTGATCGTGAACAAACACCTAAAGATGAAGACGGACAATATGACTTTGAGTCTCTTGGCGCGCTAAACACCGGACTGCTGGCGGAACATTTAAGCCGATTGACAGCCGGCGAAGAAGTGCAATTGCCAAAGTATGATTTTAAAGCTGGAAAAAGCGGGATGGGTGATGTGGCACGTATTAGCACGGATCAGATCCTCATCCTGGAAGGGATTCATGGATTGAATCCCAAATTACTCCCAACGATATCTTCCCAGCAAACCTTTAAGATTTACGTCTCTTGCTTGACACAATTAAATTTGGATCGGCAAAATCGCATCTCAACAACTGACTCGCGTTTGCTGAGGCGCATTGTCCGGGATGCACGGGAGCGAGGTTATTCTGCGTTGCAGACCCTTCAACGCTGGGAATCGGTCCGAAAAGGTGAAAAGCAGCATATTTTTCCATTCCAGGAAAACGCCGATGAGATGTTTAATTCGGCGACTGTATTTGAACTTGCAGCCTTGAAGGAATTTGCAGAGCCTTTACTCCGCCAGACCCCGCATGGAACAATGGAATATATTGAGGCAAAGCGGCTGCTGGCGTTTTTGCAATGGTTTTTACCGATTGATACCAGTTTAATCCCGGATAATTCTATTGTCCGAGAGTTTATCGGTGGGTCTATTTTGCGGGAGTTTAAAATCTGGAAAAACGGGAATTAAACACACAAGCGACTGGATAATTCCAGCCGCTTGTGATAATAAGCGATATAACGTTAAGCGATATAACGCCGAACAACTTTGCTTAACCGGTAGACACCTTCTGCAATAACTTCAGGNNCCGGAAACAAAGGCTACCTTCTCTTCTGTGACGGCTGTCTTCAGGACTTCAGTAGATGAAATACCTTCAGGGAGGGTCATCCACAGGAACAAGCCGCCTGCGGGGCGTGTCCAGCGAACACCTTTGGGCATGTGTTCAGTCAACGCATCCAACATCGCATCCCGCCGTTCACGATAGCAATCCTGGATAACTTTGATATGCTGGTCCAGGAAACCGCCGCGACCAACCTCATAAGCCACAATTTGGTTGAATGTCGATGTGTTAAGGTCGGTTCCTTGTTTGGCAAGGACTAATTTTCGGATAACCTCAGGAGGCGCAATAACCCATGCCAGGCGAAGACCAGGGGCAAGAATCTTGGAAAATGTGGAGAGGTAGATGACGTTACCTGAATAGCTATCGCTCTTGGCGCGTATTTGGCTGTCCAGTACTTCCACTGCTGGTAGGTTTTCTCCCTCAAATCGTAGTTGACCATATGGATCATCTTCAATGATGGGCACGCCATACCGGTCTGCCAATTCAATCAGACGTTTACGGCGTTCCAGAGACAACGTCACGCCTGTTGGGTTTTGGAAGTTGGGAAGCACATAAATAAATTTTGGTCCGGTTCGTAGGGCTTCTTCAAGGGCATCCGTATTCATCCCATGGTCATCAGATGGCACAGGTACATACTCAGCGCCATAGGCATTCCAGGCTTGCAAAGCGCCTAAATAAGTTGGCGATTCAACTAGAATGCGATCACCCCTATTGATAAAGATTTTGCCCAGTAAATCCAACGCTTGCTGGGACCCGGTGGTAATCATCACGTTTTCTGTGGTCACTTCAATATGTTGGCTTACAGCATGGCGGACAATCATTTCACGGAGTGGTCCATAGCCTTCGGTTGTGCCATATTGCAACGCCAGGGTGCTTTGTTCGGTCAAAGCTCGGTCACAAGCTGCGCGGAATTGTTCCACGGGAAAAACATCAGGCGCTGGCAGTCCGCCAGCAAAAGAGATCACATCAGGCTGTTCTGTAAGTTTGAGTAATTCACGGATTGCTGATGCCTTCATGCGTTGGGTGCGTTGTGCGTAACGATGGTCCCAGGGTGTCTGCATTCTTACTCCTTTTGTATCTGTAGTGATAGTCTATCTTTTTGATTTGTCTAACTGGTCGAAATGACAAAAATGGAGGGCGCATGCAACTGGCGAGCGCCCTCCATAAAGATAACTTTACAGTTTCGGATACCGGGATACAACCGAGGCAGCAGTTGGTAAAGTGACACGCTCACCTGCCTTAAGGTCTGCCGGCGCTTTTCCGGCAGTCTTGCCTGCTCCCTGGAAGATAAATAATGGTGTGCCCTCAACGGCGTATTTGAGTTCAACAAACGCCTGCCCAGTGAGGTAGCCTTCCATATCCACCGCGCATGAGGTTACCACACCAATCACTCGACCTTTTTCATCCAGCACCGGATCAGCATTGTGCGCCATCCGGACGCCTTTTTCCGTGAAGCGGAAGCGGACAACTACGCCTTTGCGGTCCTTCTCGCGAGCCAAGTATGCCTCGCGACCTATGAACCAGGGTTTGTAGGTTTTTACGTAAGAGCCAAAACCTGCTTCAGCAACGCCCAGGTTCATTTCGCCGCCCATCTCATGTCCATAGAGGGGAAGACCGGCTTCCGTGCGAAGGGAGTCGCGCGCGCCTAAACCGCAAGGTTTAATACCCAAAGGTTCACCAACTTTTAATAATGCATTCCAAAAATCTACGGCTTTATCGGGATGGACAAACAACTCAAAAGCCATTTTCTCACCCGTGTAACCTGTTCGGGACACAATCAGATCAAAACCGCCCACAATGGCATCGCATAATTCAGTGCGTTTGAGTGCCATAATCCGTTTTCGGGTAGGGGCATCCACTCCCAGTGCTAATAAGATTTCTCGTGATTTTGGACCCTGCAGGGCAATGTCCACACGCATATCCGCTCCTGCCTTGGGGTCACGCAGGTTGCGCAGGATTGCTTTTCGACCATAGCTCTGAACCCAAGGACGGGTAGCGTCTACTAAAACCTCACCTTTGAGGACCGCATTGAGCCATGCCCAATCCTTATCATCGTTTGAGGCGTTCACGACCACCAGGAATTTCTCAGCACCACGACGATAGACCAGGGTATCGTCAATCACATTCGCATACGGGTCCAGGAAGTGGGTGTAGCAAGACTCGCCTATTTCAAGACCAGCAATGTCGTTTCCGCAAACCGAGTCGAGGAAAGGCGCAGCATCAGGACCTTCTACTTGATAGACGCCCATATGGGCAACATCAAACAAGCCTGCCGCCTGACGGGTTGCAAGGTGTTCTTCAACGACTGATGAATACCAGACTGGCATCTCCCACCCAGCAAAGGGCACCATTTTCGCGCCTAGCGCTTTGTGGGTGTCGCATAAGGCTGTCCGTCGAATTGGACTCTCTTTATCTTGCCATTCAAATGGTGGTAATGCTTTTCCTTCAGAAGCACTGATACCAATATAATATGGTTTTAAGTGCGCAAGTGGGTTCCCTGCAGCTGTTTTCACTGGTTCCCGCTGGGATTCGACGACATAAATCGGACCAGGTGTGCGGCGAGAGGGGTCTGGATCAAAAGCAGCATACCCGTCAGATATTGCACGCAAGAAGGATGCTGCCAGGATAAGGTGTTTGGATGGCANNACCCTGAGGTGTATGCAATTTGGTCGGCTGTGACTCACCTTCTTTCAAACCTTCCACGTCTGAGCTGAATGTGTAGTTCATGACTGTGCGGATGGCGACGCCTGTAATTTCAAGGGCACCCCAATCGCCTTTAGTTTCAGGTTTGTCATCCAGATAGGTGAAATGAGGGTAGCCATGACGGGTAACTTGACCATCGAAACCAGCTTTTTCAGCGATTTCCCGCACGCGCACCTTGGCATTTTCCAGGACGTTGAAGTCAACTTTGGCGCGTTGGACGACGCCTTGTTTGGTTTCTACAGAATACGGAACACACGCCAGCAGGACGTCCGCAATAATATCCGCGACTTTGATCATGTCGGCTTCCTTGAGACCCCGCTGAGTCATCCAGGGTGTACCGTAGCGGATTCCTGTAGATGCCATGGCAGTCTTGTCGCCAGGAATGGTATTGCGGTTTAGGACAATCCCAGCAATGTCCAGGATGCGGGCAGCCATATCTCCAGAGAGGGTGGTACCGTCTGGTCCGATAATGGTTTTGCAATCGACATTACCCAGATGGGTGTTGGTACCACCATAGGGAATGCGCAACCCGCGCTCTTGCAAGCGATTGGTAAGGGCAGTGCAGTTCTTTAGGATTTGTTGCTGTAACTCCCTAAAGGAGTCGCTTTTTGCAATTTTGAAGGTTGTGGCGAGAGCAGCGATAGCATGCACATGCGGACCGCCTTGTTCTCCAGGGAAGACGCCCTTATCAATCTTTTTTGCCATTGCAAGGTCAGTGGTCAGGATACAAGCGCTGCGAGGTCCGCAAAGGGTTTTATGAGTTGTAAATGTGATGACGTGAGCATATCCAACTGGTGATGGAACTGCACCACCGGCTACCAGACCAGCAATATGCGAGATATCTGCCAGAAGTATAGCGCCTACGGCATCAGCGATGGCACGGAAGCGCGCCCAATCGGGTACCCAGGGGTAGGATGAATAGCCGGCGATGATTATTTTGGGATTATGCTCGCGGGCAAGGGCTTCCACTTGATCGTAATCTATTTGCTCTGTCTGGGGATTGACGTTGTAATGGACGACTTTGAAAAGTTTGCCCGAGCGGTTAACGGAGGAGCCATGCGTCAGGTGACCGCCATGAAGCAAATTCATTCCTAGAATGGTGTCGCCTGGATTTATCAGGGCAGTATAGACGGCATTGTTTGCCGGTGCACCTGAAAGGGGTTGGACATTGACGAAAATTTGGCTGGCGGAATACTTGTCTGTCGCAAAGGCTTCTGCACAGCGGCGGCGTGCCAGGGCTTCTACCGTGTCACAATATTCAACGCCTTTATAATAGCGCGGGTCTGCGTATCTTCTGAAATGCGTTAAGCGTTGGGTGTAATCCAGTATCTCGGGTTCAGCCATGAAGCGGGTTTCTTCATCCGGATACCCTTCGGCGTATAAGTTTTGGAATACTGAACCAAGGGCTTCACGCACAGCGGCTGGTGCGGTTGATTCGCTGGGGATGAGGATTAATTTTCGGAACTGCCGCTCGGATTCAATTTGGATGAGTTCATCAACGTCCGGATCAATCTCGGATAATGGACCGCGAAAAATAAAATCCGTCATGGCATCCTCCAAAGATGGTATTGATTAAGTGACAAAAAGAAACCATCCACCAGGTAGGCTTTATTTCCAATGACTAGTGGGGCTTCACATATGTAAATTGTAGTCCTCGCCAATCGGCGGGTCAAGGACATAAGAGATGACTGGCAAGCGAAGGATGTCACGACTTATTTGGAATGCTCAAGAATCCAATCAACCATCACCTTGATAACCTGTTCCTTGTCCGGCTCATTATGCAGTTCGTGGTACCAGCCGTCATAGGTCTTAAACAGCGTCTCGCCAGCCACTTTTGAGGCAAACTCAGCGGTGGCAGGCGGACTGACCAGACGGTCACCCGTTCCCTGCATCAGGAGGAGAGGTTCTTTGAACTCACTGGCATGTGCAAGCATCCACTCACCAGTACCGATAAGTTCCGCTCCCAATCTAGCAGAAATCAAGGGGTGAACCAACGGGTCGCTTTTATAGATATCAACCACAGTCGNNGACAGGCTTGGCAGTCTTTAAGCCAGGCGCAGTGATAATATAGCCGTTCAGTTTTCCAGGGCGAGTAAAGCCATAATAGAGCCCCAGACTGCCTCCCATGCTGTGACCATACAGGAAGACCGGTTTTCCAGGTACCACTTCACGGGCGTGGGCAACCAGAGCGTCAATATCTTTCAGAATCGCCTCGTATGACGGAGCATACCCGCGTATGCCTTCCGTCTTGCCATGACCGCGGAGATCCATGCTGAAAACAGCAATTCCAGCTGCCGTCATCGTATCTGCTACATGTTGGTAACGTCCGCTGTGTTCACCCAATCCGTGAATGAGGACAACTGCTACACGAGGTTGCTCTGGCACCCATTCACGTCTGAATAGGGTGACGCCATCTGGCGCTTTGTAAGTTGATTCAATCGGTTGCATTTGACACCTCTTCATAAAAGTGAGATTTCGATATCAAGCAAGAACCGTTTATAATCTAATCGGCATATTTAGTTTAGATGACATTAGGCATTGACGCAAGTGAATGTGTCAAGAAAAGCTGAAAAAGGATATCGAATGACATTACCTGAACTTCCTGATGTTCCCAAGAAAAATGAAGGAGAAGGTTGTGGATTTATTGCCCTATTCATCCTGGCGGTTATTTGGGTGGCTGGATTAACCCTGTTTACCTTGTTTGTAAACTGGACTGTAGAACAAGCGCTCGAAGAGAGTTTATTTAATGTCACGGATTTTCGGTGGATAACCCTGCTGGTCTTTTCGCTGGCGATTGCGATACCGATGGCAATTTTGGGCATCAAAGCGGGTAAACCCAGACCCAGACATGTTTATTGGACCTGGTTTGGCGCCGCAATTTTTGCACTATTTATGGTGCCAACCCGCCTAGTTTCGCTCACCGATGCACAGACAATAAATTTCATTCAAATTGGGATGCTTTGTCTATTCGATGCTGGGTACTGGTTGTTCACTTACCTCAGAGCCCGTAATGAGAAAAAATTATCAAATGAACCGATAAATGGTTGGGGAATAGCCATCCTTATCGGGGCAGGCATCGGATTGCCCTGGGCAATTTGGGGAGCGATGGGGTCTGCGCTGGATACAACGCTCAACCTTGC
>DFYN01000102.1:3221-3975 GCA_002383615.1 Anaerolineaceae bacterium UBA4081 | reverse complement strand
TTGCTGGTTGTTGCCGTACCCGTGATGAGTTGGCTCGCTGCCGGTGTTAACCTATTCAATCGCAAGAGTGCCAGTCCATTTGCCTGGTTACCCATGGCATTCGTTTTAGGTTTGGCAATAGCCTTTCCACTTATCATGGTGGACGGTGATGAATTAGCTCTGGTTTTTAATGGCGGTGCAGGGGAATTACTCTCTTGGGCTTTCCGTGCTGATTGGGTAACTGCTGCACTGGGTTTGGTGATGGGAATCGTCACCCTTTGGAATATGAGAACGTTTCAGGCTGACCAGCCACCTTCCAGGATTCAGGTTGGTTTAGCAGTTGCAGGATTGATGATTTGGACAGCTGTTTGGCATTTTGGAGGTCAATCAGGTTTTTATGGAGAACGGTTATTTGTTATCTTGAATGAGAAAGCTGATGTGCAGTCTCTAGAATCACTTCCGTATCCTGACCGACGCGATGCAGTCTATAAAACGCTGGTTGAAACTGCGAATGAATCTCAGGCAGGTTTAAGAGAAAAATTGGATGCACGCGGGTTAACCTATACACCTTATTATTTGGTCAACGCCATTGAAGTAAAAGGAGATATATTCACCCGTTGGTGGTTGGAAAAGCAGCCTGAAGTAGATCGAGTCTTGGCAAGTCCACACTTGCGCCCCCTTCCTCAACCTGTAACGGTTGTCCCAGGCACAATCACCCGGGAACCAGAAGAAACTCCTTGGAATCTGGTCATGATTGGCGCGGACAAGGTTCATA
>DFYN01000102.1:0-3206 GCA_002383615.1 Anaerolineaceae bacterium UBA4081 | reverse complement strand
TGGATGGTAACTGGTTGGACCCCTGGAATGCATCTATCCGACCGGTGGATATCAGCGGACATGGAACCCATACCCTGGGGATTATCCTGGGCAATAATGTGGGTGTTGCTCCGGACGCGGATTGGATTGGTTGTACAAATTTGGCACGTAATCAGGGAAACCCGGGCTTTTACCTGACCTGCATGCAGTTCTTGTTTGCGCCGTATGGTCAATCTGAGAATCCATTTACAGATGGACAACCACTCTCTGGTGCAGAAGTGTTCAATAATTCCTGGGGCTGCCCAGAATCAGAAGGCTGCGATAATTATGTCATGTCAGATGCCGCCCTGGCGTTACGAACGGCTGGCGTTTATGTAGCAGTTAGTGCAGGCAATTCCGGCTTTTCCGGCTGCGGAAGTATTAGCGAGCCATTGGCAATATTTGAGGATGTATTTTCTGTTGGGGCTGTTGACTCCATGGGTCAGATAGCTGAATTCAGCAGCCTGGGACCTGTGGTAGTGGATGGCAGCAATCGGCTCAAACCAGACCTGGCTGCGCCGGGAGTGGATATTTTATCTGCCTACCCGCAAGGTGCTTATGAAGTATTCAGTGGCACGTCAATGGCAGGACCGCATGTTGCCGGTACCGTTGCGCTCATGTGGTCGGCAAATCCTGACCTTATTGGTCAAATCGACTTGACTGACAAGATACTAAGAGAGACTGCAAGACCTTATGAAGGAATTCTACCTGAATGCGTAGGTCAATCCTTACCCAATGAGGCTGTTGGATATGGGATTTTGGATGCGTATGCTGCGGTCAAACAAGCCCTTGAGATTCGATAGGTCATCGTATCTAGAATGAGACTATTGGTGTTAACTCATGTATCCTGAAGACCAATTGCCAGACCTGAACGATATGGAGGAATCTGCTTTGTTGGTCTTGGCTGCAACCGGAGACAGGGATGCATTCAGCGTTTTATATCAAAAATATGTCAATCGGATCTACAGCTATATCTACTATCGAACGGGCAATGACGCGGAGGCTGAGGACCTGACGGAGCGGGTATTCATGCGGGCATATGCACACATCAATCGTTATGTGGACCGAGGGGTACCATTTTCTGCATGGCTTTACAGGATTGCCCATAATTTGATAGCGAATTGGCATCGAGACAACAGCCGCCGAAAAGAAGTCCCTCTGGAAGAGCATTACACTAGCCCACGTCGCAGTGATCATCCAGAATTGCAGCTGGTAGATACGCAGGAAATGGAAAGTTTGCTTGAAGCGATTCGCGCGTTACCGCAAGAGAGACAGCAGNNGCAATTAAAAGCCTTTATCATCGCACATTGCTTTCATTGCGCGATGAGCTGGAGAAGAAACGGCGGGACTAAAACCGTAAATTAACGAAAGGGTGTTGGATATGGGATTGGAATATTTGGAAACTTTAGAAAAGCAACTGCTGACTCAATTACATCCAGTGAAACCTGATCAGACCTACGTTGAACGAGTAGGGGAACGTTTGCGCACTGTGCCACAGGTGTTGATGGAGCATAGGCATGCTTCACTTCCGGTATTGGGAATCTTCGCTGCTATATTATTAGGAGCTGGTATGATCTACGTTGCCTATACCCTAATGAGACGACAGGCAGGATAACACTTTAGGGTTTATCGATACCTAATTTTTCTGCAAGTTCAGATTGCAAAGGTTCAGTCAGAGTGCTGCCGTCAGGAAACAGGATTGTGGGAACACTCCGGTAACCGTGATTTGTTTGTTCTACAAATGTTCGACCATCTGTGTCATGATCAATATCGATGTATGTGTAAGGGATTTGGTGTGCATCCAGAAAACTGCGCGTGCGCCGAGTGGCTCCGCACCAGTTTGTGCCATATACGATAATATCGGGTGAGGAAGAGTCAGTCAACATTTTTCTCCGTTGTACTAAAATAATCAGTCGATTGGCAATAAGCAAGTATTGTACGGGCGTCAACCAGCAAGTCAATACCTTCATCAAGGCAATGTTGCGCATTGACCCTTTGCAGGAGGTGACTGGTTGCAAGTTGGATATCTTCGGGGATATCCANNGCGCGACCTTCGAAGCCATCTTTGCGAGCAGTTATAGCAGACGCAATCTCATGTTCCACCTGTTGAATAATCTCATTCGAAAGCATGCTCTCATTATACTGTTCTTACCGGTGACGTACGAGGATGCTGTCAACTTGACGCCATGTGTGCGGAAAGGTAGAATGAAGGGCATTAATGATAAATTCTGTCAATGATGGTGGTAAATGACTGAAAAACCTGGAAAAATCGTGTTGATGGGTTCCGGAGAGACATCCTTCAACGGTGGGCGGCTTTTTGAGGTGGTCGCCAAAGATCTGGCACAACCACTGAAGATATCCATTCTGGAAACTCCAGCGGGTTTTGAATTAAATTCCGATATGGTTGCAAAACGAGTGGGTGATTACTTGCAAGTTCGGCTTCAGAATGCGAAACCCACCATCCATATTGTTCCTGCACGTAAAAAAGACACACCTTTCAGCCCCGATTCGGAAGAAATCATTTCGCCGCTCATGTCCAGCGGGATTATCTTTATGGGGGCGGGCAGTCCCAGTTATGCTGTGCGGCAATTACGCAATAGCAAAGCATACTCCGTCATTCAGGCTGCGCATCGGCAGGGAGCTGCGCTTGTATTGGCAAGCGCGGCAACCATTGCGCTTAGTGATTGGGCGTTGCCTGTCTACGAGATTTACAAGGTTGGTGAGGATGTTCACTGGAAACCCGGGTTGGGTTTCTTTGGTGAGTTTGGCTTGAAGCTCGTCATCATTCCTCACTGGAATAATACCGATGGTGGAGAGGAGTTGGATACCAGTCGGTGTTTCATGGGTAAGACGCGGTTTGACCAACTCACCCGCCTGCTCAATGATGTCACCATTCTAGGTTTGGACGAACACACCGGGCTGGTCATTGATCTTGCAGCTGGTTTTGCATCTGTGCTTGGCAAAGACGAAATTCATATCATCCGGCAGAACAAACAACAGGATTATCGAGACGGTAGTTCATTTGCGTTGACTGAATTGGGTGACTTCCATATTCCTGCGGACCTAAAAGTAGGAATCCCAGATGATGTTTGGGCGGCTGTAGCGGATGCGCGCCAAAAGGCTCTCATGGAGCCATCCGTACCAGACGAAGTCCTCAGATTGGTGGCTTTGCGGCAAACTGCCCGTGA
>DFYN01000126.1:10539-10819 GCA_002383615.1 Anaerolineaceae bacterium UBA4081 | reverse complement strand
GTTTTTGGCTGGATTCCTGCAGAGCTACTTCACCTACTTCCACCTGTCCGTTCATCCCCTGGGTCATCTCTGTGAGTGCATTGTAGAGGGTCACCGATGAGGCTTTGACGGCGTAGGCTGTCAATTGGATGAAGAGGGGTTGCGGTGCCAGCACCTCATGGCAGGCTTGCAGCAAGCGAGGTAACAGTTTGTAAAATTCCCACACCTCGCCTTTGGGTCCCCTGCCAAACTTGGGTGGATCCAGGATCAAGCCATCATAATGCACGCCGCGGCGGGCGTC
>DFYN01000126.1:0-10390 GCA_002383615.1 Anaerolineaceae bacterium UBA4081 | reverse complement strand
CCCAGATGCCGAGAGCCTGATGTGGCTGCCCAGAATTTGAGACCTTTGTAACCCATTTGCCAGCGGTCCGGAATGGCTTTGTGGACATCCCAGTGACCACCATTTTCTTCTGCAGCCGGTTGGAAAGTGGCATTTGCTTTTTGCCATTCTTGCTCTGACAGTCCGGTCTGCCAGATGGCTTCCGGTTCAGGGCGAATCAGGAGGAATTTTCCATAGCGTTCCAATTTCTGCCCACCGCCGCTGTCAACCAACTCATAATCTTTCCAGTCTGGCGAGGTCAGGATGTGAATGGAGGGAAGGGTCAAAGTCATAAGGAAAGTATACCAGAGCGGGCGGTATAATCAAACGGACGTGATTGGAGGTTAGTGGTGGAAGATTATCATCAAATGACGGAAGGTGCGCCAACCCCCCGGGTTCGTCACCAAGCCAGGCGAAATAGATTATTAATTGCTTTATTTAGCGTATTGGCAATATTGGGAATCCTCTTAGCTCTGGGAGGAATCTTGATTGTCAGTGACCCCTTGAAAGAGGCAGACGTTGTTGCGGTTCTGGGCGGCGCAGATCTTGAACGGATGGATGAGGCGGTCAATTACTACAAAGACCTGGATGCGCATTACTTCGTCCTGACCGATACGGGCGAAACCATCCCAGATACGGGTCAAAGTTTCATTGTCACCCGCCGGCGAGATGCGATAAACCTGGGCGTGGCTGAAAGCAGCATCCTGATTACCCACAATAAAGTTAGCAGCACCTGGGACGAAGCAGAGGGTGTGCTGGAAATGGTCAAGGACCGCAATCGGAATTCGGTTGTGGTGGTCACAGATCCCTACCACAGCCTTCGAACCCGCATCATATTCAGAAGGGTGTTTGCAGGCAGCGGTGTAACACCGATCATTCGGTCAGTTACCGGTCATTGGTACAAATCCCGTTCCTGGTTCCTGAGTGGACAGGGTTGGCGTGTGACGATTATGGAATATATAAAGTTGAGTGGGGTCTTGCTGGGAATTCGTGTGGATTAAACCGCAGAGCCGCTTCACAGCGGCTCTGCTTATTATTCTTTTTTGAGGGGCGGGAATTATTCCGCGGGAACAACGTTGGCGGCTTGCAAACCCTTGGGGCCTTTTTCGACGGAAAATTCCACCTTTTGACCTTCTTTGAGGACTTTGTAGCCATCCATATTGATCGCCGAGAAGTGAACGAACACGTCTTCGCCACCATCGCGACCAATGAAACCGTACCCCTTTGCAGGGTTGAACCACTTAACGGTCCCGATAAAACGTTCTGCCATGCTTATACTCCATCTTACACAAGAAATTTGGATTGACGTACTTTCGTTCCCGTCCCCTCTGATTCCTCTTCGAAGACTTTCACCGAAATTGCGTCACACGATGGTAGTGTTTTATCATTAATTAGGCGCAGTGTCAAGGATTAAGGTTGGAAAAATGTTGGATAGGCTATAATACCGGAGTGAAACAGTGGATATACCTAAGTTACCTAAGGTTGTTATTGCCGCTGATTGTTGCATTCGTATTCCCGTTGGCAGCAGAACCGGTTTGGTTGGCGGCAGCACGCCAGCCTGCTGAAACTCAAGCAGCTGAGGTGTCGGCTGCCAGCCGACTGGCAGCGCTTGAACCCTGGCGGGCAGAGGTGCGTGAACGTTTGGGTATTGCCTTTTGGAAATCTGGCGATTTACACGAAGCATCTGATGAGTTGCAGGTTGCGAGATCGCAAGGGGAGTTGTCCCTTTCCGGTGCGATAACCCTGGCAAAAACCATGACCTCTCTGGGGGATAACCGGGCAGCAGAAGCCTGGCTGGATGTTTTACAGTACCCGGATTTACCTGAAGATGTGTTTCAATCCATGGTCAACACATTGCGGAAAACCGGAACCATCCAGCAATTCACAGAGGCAAGCGCTGCGTGGCAGAATGCTTATCCACTCTCCGAATCCGCTCGCCAGGTGTATGCTGCTTGCCTGAGTGTCCAACAACCCGATCATGCAACCGATTTATTACAAGCGGGGCAGCCACTTTCCCCAAGGGTTAAAACACTGTTGTCAGCATTGAACGAATTGGCTGGAACAGATGATTTGGCGCATGGTTGGTTGGTTGTTGGGCAAGCCTTAAGCAGTTTAAATGAATGGAAGCTGGCTGCTGAAGCGTTTCAATTTAGTATCAATGCAAACCCCGATTATTCTGAAGCCTGGGCATTGTTGGGTGAAGCCCGTGAACAAACCGGTCAAGATGGCGGGAGCGCCCTGCAGCAGGCATATGCGCTTGAACCGGAATCAACAGTCACCCTTGGGTTACTTGGCTTGCGGGAGCGGAGGCAGGGCAACCCGGGCGTAGCGCTTAACTATCTGCACAAAGCCGCCCGCCTTGAGCCCCAGAAAGCTATTTGGCAGCTGGAATTGGCTGCTGTGTACGAGTCACTTGGCAACCTGCCAGAAGCGCAAGGCTTCCTGGCAAGCGCAGCACAGCTAGAACCCGGCAGTTCGCTTGTTTGGCAGACGATTGCCGCCTTCTCCCTCCGCAACCGCGCAGATGTTGAGCAGATGGGGTTGGCTGCAGCTCGCCAGGCGGTCGCCCTCGCCCCGCAGGACCCGCTCACGAATGAAACCATGGGGCATGTCATGGCATACCTCGAAGATTATCATACAGCCAGGCGTTATTTTGAACAGGCGATTATTTATGACCCCCAGAATGCCCGCTTGTATTATGATTTAGGTACACTATTCGTACACCTCAAGGACTTTGAGGCTGCAAGGGAATCACTGGTCCGGGCAATTCAGTTGGATTATGATGGACAGGTACAATCAGCAGCACAAAACATCCTTGATCAAATTAATGGAGCTGCCCCTTGAAGGTTCCGTTTTTTTCCTCTCTGCTAATTATCGGCGCTCTAGCAGCATGCCAGGGATTACCTCTTCTCAAAGGCAATCAACCCGATCCTCAACCTGGCGATGTATTATTCTCAGATGATTTCTCATCCGAAGCAACCGGTTGGGGCACGTGGAATGCTGATGGGTCAGCTGTTGCTTACCACAGTGGAGGATTGCGCGTTTTAGTCGGGCAACCCAATTTATCATTTTGGTCAACACCGGGGAAAACATACGATGACGCGGTCATTGAAGTGGATGCGCAGAAAATGAGTGGTCCGGACAATAATTCCTTTGGTATTATTTGCCGATATCAAGACGACGATAACATGTATGGTTTTATCATCAGCAGCGATCAGTATGCGGGCATATTCCGCAAATCAGCAGGGGAATACACCATCCTGAGTGATAATAGTATGCTGTCTTACCAGCCTCAGATCAAGGTAAACAAAGTAAACCACATCAAAGCTGCTTGCGTGGGGACGGGACTCACATTATGGGTAAATGATTTGCGCATAGCCACCTGGCAAGATCAAACTTTTTCTACCGGTCAGGTGGGCGTGATTGTGTCCAGTTTGTCTGATGCTGGCGTGGACGTCCTATTTGACAATTTCCAGGTTACACAGCCCTGAGCATGAAAGTTTATTTTGACACGGTCGGTTGCCGTTTAAACCAGGCAGAAATCGAATACTTAGCCCGCCAGTTTAGTGCAGCAGGTCACCAGATTGTCGAAAAAGCCAGCCTGGCTGACCTGGTCGTGGTTAACACCTGTGCTGTCACAACAGAGGCAGCCAGTGATTCGCGCGGAAAAGTGCGGGCGGCTGCCCAGCAAGGTGCTGCCCGAATTATTGTAACTGGCTGTTGGGCAACCCTTGATCCGGAATCTGCTGCCGCACTGCCAGGCGTTCGCAGGGTTGTGCCCAATCAAAGCAAGGACTTGCTAGCCGAGCAAGAATTGAACATTCCTCTTGATGAACTCTTAGCAGCCGATTTACTCAGGGAACCCCTACCTGGAAGCCACCATCGAACGCGTGCATTTATTAAGGTACAAGACGGATGCAATAACCACTGCACTTACTGCATCACCCGCATTGCCCGCGGAGAATCCCGCAGTCTCCAGGTCAATGAAATCCTGCATACTGTTCAACAGGCATTGGATAGTGGCGTACAGGAAATTGTTTTGACCGCTGTACATTTGGGCGCATGGGGAAGAGATTTATTGCCTAGCTTGTCCTTACGAGATTTGCTTTCATCTTTACTTACAGAAACGTCAGCAAAACGCATACGTTTATCCTCACTTGAACCCTGGGATTTGGATCAACANNTCGTCTGATGCCGCATTTTCACTTACCGCTGCAATCTGGGTCAGCGGGTGTGCTCAAAAGAATGGCAAGGAACACCACGCCGGAGGCTTATACAGAATTGGTTGCAAGAATTCGGGGAGCTATTCCTGATGCTGCCATCTCCACGGATATCATCGTGGGTTTTCCTGGAGAAACAGACGAGGAGTTCGAGGAAAGTGTGAGGTTTGTTGAAAAGATGCATTTTTCAGGTGGGCATATCTTTCGGTATTCACCGCGACCTGGGACAGCGGCAGCTAACCTCCCAAACCCAGTTTCCTCGAAAGAGAAAAAGCGTCGTGCGCAGGTAATGCGTCAACTCATAGCAGCAAGCCAGGTCGAGTACGAAACGAAATGGCTTGGAAAGACAGTGGATGTGCTGTGGGAATCTGCCCGACCACGGGAAAACGGCAGCTGGATGATGTCTGGATTGGCAGGTAATTATCTTCGGGTTCAGGCGATTACACTCACAGCATGCCAGAATCAAATTGCCACGGTGTTACTGGAAACTGTGACGTCCCAGGGTTTGTTCGGAAGGGTAATTTCTAGCGTAGGATGAGCGCCAGCGTATAAACGCCGGAACCCAGCACTGCGCCGCCGATGGTTTGAGCCAGGGTGTGGCGTTGCAAGGTCACCCGCGACCAGGCAACCAGGGGGATTGCCAGGAAGACAGGAGCGGCTGCAAAACCTGCGAGTTGAATGGTGAGCATGGCAAAACTTGCAGCTGCCGCAGCATGCGCACTGATTTTCCACCGGAAGTTAATTAGCAACATGATGATGGTCATGACTGTGACTGCCAACACCAGTGTCACCAGGATATAAGGTGCACCGCCAAACCACATAACCATCAGAGTTGCAGCAAAACACCCCAGGATGACTAAGTAAGGTATGTAGCGCTGCTGGCGCAAGAAGACATCGTAATCCGTGATCTTCCCCCGCCGCAACAACCAGATCAAGTACAGGCTCGGCAAGCCAATCAGTCCAAAAGCCATGCCTGTAATCCACAACCAGCCCTGTTGATTATGTATGCTCAAACCTGCCAGGAAGATGGTCAGGACCGCCAGGGCTGTGGGGGACAATAACGTGGAGACCCAGTGGGCAAGACGGTGTTTCCGTGTAGGAGGTAGGTCAGGCAGAAAAGAACTGACAGCTTGTGCAACGACTGCTTCAACCGGTTCAGTGTCAAGAGGCTGCTTAAAGGATTGCATGAATAAGTCTCATAGAAAGATGCATTGAGTATATCCTTATTCTCTTACGCGCCAATCGACAGGTTTGTTAGGGTCTTTTGTATNNATCAGCGAATTGGAAAGAATATTCCGGTGGCTTGGTGTATAATACCGGGCTGTTTGCGAAATTTTGCCAGGACAGGATTATGACAAATTTGAAATGGTGGCAATCCGCTGTGTTTTACCAGATCTACCCACGCAGTTTTGCGGACGGAAATGGTGATGGAATCGGCGATTTGCCAGGGATAATTTCCCGATTAGATTACCTCCAAGAACTGGGTGTGGATGCTTTATGGTTGTCTCCGCACTTTCCGTCTCCCCAGGCGGATTGCGGTTACGATATTTCCGATTATTGTTCCGTGGCGCCTGAATATGGGGACATGCAGCAATTCAAACTGTTACTGGATGAAACGCACAGAAGGGGAATGCGCTTGATACTGGATCTGGTCTTGAATCATACTTCTGACCAACATGCATGGTTCCAGGAATCCCGCAGCAGCCTGACAAATCCCAAGCGCGATTGGTATATCTGGAAACCCGGTAACGGTTTCCTGCCTCCAAATAATTGGAATTCCACTTTTGGCGGTCCTGCATGGCAATTTGACGCTCATACTGGCGAATACTATTACCACTTCTTTTTCCGTGAGCAGCCAGACTTGAACTGGCGAAATCCAGACGTCAAAGCTGCCATGTTTGCTGTCGTCCGATTTTGGTTGGACATGGGTGTGGATGGCTTCAGGTTGGATGCCATCGGAACAATCTTCGAAGACCCGGATATGCCTAATCACAAAGCAAAGTTCTCGCAGGTTGAACTCTACCAGATGGACGACCAGGCAAAAACCGCAGAGGAAAAAGAGCATGTAAAAGCCTTATGGGAAGAGATGTTTTGCCATCAACACGATCGTCCGGAAGTCCACGATTTGATGCGCGAACTCAGGGCTGTGGTTGATGAATATGACGACCGGGTCTTGGTTGGCGAAACTGACGACCTCGCGTTTTATGGAAATGGCAAGGATGAATTGCATCTGGTGTTCAATTTTCCATTGATGCGGACAGACAGGTTGACAGCTGCTCATGTACGCGCTAACCAGGCAACCCTAAATGCTGGGATGCCAATAGGTGCGTGGGGATGCAATGTATTGGGCAACCATGACTGCACCCGCCTCGCTACCCAGTTTGCGGACCACGGGAAAAACCCTGATGCGATGCGAGCTGCGCTTGTGTTGCTGCTGACTTTACCGGGCTCTCCCTTCATATACTATGGCGAAGAAATCGGAATGACGGATATGTACCTGGAGCGCCCGGATCAATTTCGCGATTCGCTTGGCTTGGTAGCTTACCAGTTGGCTGTCTCTTTGCAGGGCGGCAATAGTCCAGCGACCACCCGAATTGCAGCCGAATACAGCCGCGACCGCTGCCGGACACCCATGCAGTGGCAGAATGCACCCAATGCCGGGTTTTCTCCCTCTGGCGTTACCACCTGGCTGCCTGTCAACCCCAATTTTACAATAGGGATCAATGTCGCTGACCAGGATGGCGACCCGAAATCCTTGTTAAATTTCTATCGCCGTATGCTAGCCCTTCGCCGGCAATACCCGGCGTTGATATCAGGAGAACTTACTTTCTTAGCAACCGATGACCCAGACCTTTTGGTTTATGAACGTAGGACAAGCGATCAGACCTGCCTGATCATCATCAACTTTGGAAAAGTGCCAAGGCGATTAGATTATCCGATTCCAGGTGCATCGCGCCTGGTGTTAAGCACACACCTGAGTACTTTGCCAGCTTCTTTGGATATGCCTTTTGTTCCCCAGGAAGCAAGAATCTATCTAATCGAATAAATTATCCTTTTTCCAACCGATTAATGGCGTGAATTGACATGATTGAGTCTGCATTAATGGTCGTTTCATGTCATAATTACATCTTGTATTGGCGAAATAATAGACATCGATAAATTTGGAATTATAGTATCCGTCAGGATGACAATTGAAATGGAATCAAAATGAATTTGGATGATAATAACGGGACGACAGTTGTCCATCGTACGACCGGGCACAAACCGCGAAAATCTTGGAGTACGCTGCTGATTGGCAGACCACTGCCAACAGCAGATGCACCGCACCAGACTATTGGTCGCCTGATTGGGCTGGCGGTATTCTCAAGTGATGCGCTCTCCTCAGTAGCGTACGCAACTCAGGAAATGCTGATCATTCTGGCTCTGGCAGGCGCTTCAGCCTTCAGTTATTCAATTCCTTTGGCTATTGCCACCTGTGTTCTCCTGGTTATTTTGACGCTTTCATACGAACAGACTATTCATGCTTATCCACGTGGTGGTGGTTCCTATATTGTTTCGCGTGATAATCTGGGAGCCTTTCCCGCTTTAGTTGCCGGAGCTGCGCTTCTCACAGACTACATTCTTACTGTGGCAGTCTCCATTTCTTCTGGTACAGCCCAACTGATCTCTGCAATCCCCAGCCTGGTCAACTACAAAATCTGGATAGCAATTGCCATGGTTATTTTCATCATGGTGATGAACTTGAGAGGTGTTAAAGAGTCCGGCGCAGCCTTTTCCATCCCTACCTACTTTTTTGTCGTCATGATGTATTTGATGGTCGGCATCGGTTTGTTTCGATTAATCGCAGGGTCGTTGGGAACCGTAGTAAATCCCCCCATGGACTTGATGGCTGAAGTCGCCCAACCCCTCACTTTATTCTTGATCCTCCGTGCGTTCTCGAGCGGAACTTCGGCTGTCACAGGTATCGAAGCTATTTCTGATGGCATCACTGCATTCAAAGAGCCGCGCAGCAAGACCGCTGGTCAGACGCTCATCATGATGGCAGTAATCCTTGGCTCGTTGCTATTAGGAATTACCATTCTGGCAAACCAAATGGGCGCTTTGCCTTCTGAGCATGAAACCATCATCTCTCAAATGGCAAGGACAATCTTTGGAGATCGTAATCTGGGGTACATCTTGGTCATATCAGCAACCACTGTTATTCTAATGATGGCTGCCAACACTGCTTTTGCTGACTTTCCCCGCTTAAGTGCAATAACTGCTGCGGATGGATTTCTTCCTCGACAGATGACATACCGGGGCAGCCGACTGGTATACTCCCGCGGAATTGTCGCCCTGGCTTTAATTGCTATACTTTTGATTGTGTTATTCAATGCCAGCGTGACAAGATTGATTCCGTTATATGCGATTGGTGTATTTCTTTCATTTACACTTTCACAATTAGGCATGGCACTTCGCTGGCGTAAATCGGGCAAACTTGCTGAAGGTGAAGAGCTAAAAGAAAAAGGCTCTACGCTCACTTTCGAAAAGAACTGGTTTCAAAAAATGATCATCAATGGCTTTGGCGCATTGATTACGCTGACTGTCCTTATCATCTTCACTGTGACCAAATTTTCTGAAGGCGCATATATTGTTGTTATTCTCATACCGGTATTGGTAGCCGTCTTTTGGTCCATCCATCACCATTATGAAATGATTGCAAAACAACTGTCCCTTGACCATGTTGTTGCTGCGCCTCGTGTGGTCCGGCAACGGGTGATTATTCCAATAAGTGGCGTACATCAGGGCTCTCTGGCGGGGCTTCGTTATGCGCGTACCTTATCGGATGATATTACCGCGGTGCATGTCTCCGTTGACCCAGAAGAGGCTATACGCGTTCAACAAAAATGGGAGAAGTGGGGCGAGGGTTACAGATTGGTCATCCTGGATTCGCCTTATCGCCTATTTATAGAGCCATTACTGGAATACATTGATGAAATTGATGCACAGCGCATACCAAATGAGGTGATTACGATTGTTGTCCCGTTTTTTGTACCGCGTAATCCACTTGCGAACGGGTTGCACACCCGAACGGCTGCTGCTCTTAGAAATGTCTTACTAGGTCGCAAAGACATCGTGATTATAGAAGTTCCCTACCAGGTAGATTAAGAGAGGTAAAAATGAAAGTTACGGTGGTTGGATGTGGACGTTTGGGAGGCGAAGTATCTTACCGTCTCTTTCAACGAGGGCATGCAGTGACAGTGATTGACAATATAGCGGCGGCATTCAATAATCTACCCCCTGATTTTGAGGGAAGGACGATTGAAGGTGATGCGCTGAATCAAGATGTGCTTCGGCGCGCAGGTATAGAGGCAACCGATGCCGTGGCTGCTGTCACAAATTCTGATGCGCTAAATATCGTCACTGCCATTGTTGCATCACGTGTGTATCACATTCCTTCTGTTGTGGCTCGAAATTACGATCCCCAGGTTCGCCCACTTTATGAATCTGCTGACATCCAGGTCATTTCTTCCACCAGTTGGGGAGCTCAGCGGATTGAAGAGATGTTATATCACGGCGAAATCCGGACTGTCTTTTCAGCCGGAAATGGAGAGGTGGAAGTTTATGAGTTCACCTTGCCAGAAGCATGGGAAGGAAAAACGCTTGGTATGCTCCTGCCCGAGGAAGGGTGCGCTGCGGTTGCCTTGACTCGCGGCGGAAAATCCAAATTGCCTACTCGTGAGACAGCCCTCAAAGCGGGGGATGTATTACACTTGAGCGCTACTTTTGAAGGTGTGGAAGCTGTCCGGGCGCGGTGCAATATGATGCAAGGGGAGGGTTAAAATGTTTGTCATAATTGCGGGTGGTGGTCGGACAGGTGCACAGCTAGCCCGGCTTTTACTCAGTCAGGACCATGAGGTTCACTTAATTGAGGTTCGTAAGGATATCCTGCAACGACTGCATAAGGAACTCCCCACAGAATTAATCTTTGAAGGCAATCCCCTGAACCCGGTTGTTCTTGAACGGGCTGGGATTGAACGTGCCCAGGTCCTGGCTGCTACGACAACCAGTGATGAAGTCAACCTGGCGTTATGCAATTTTGCCAAGCAACGTTATCAAGTTGGGCGGACTATTGCACGGGTCAATAATCCTCGGGACGCCTGGCTGTTCAC
>DFYN01000175.1:6797-24318 GCA_002383615.1 Anaerolineaceae bacterium UBA4081 | reverse complement strand
CGTCATTACCAAGATTTTGGACTAGGTGAATCTCAATGGCTAAGCAGAAAATTCGTATTCGTTTGAAGGCATATGATCACCGTGTCCTCGACCAGTCCGCCAAGCGGATTGTCGAAACGGCGGAGCGCAGTGGTGCCCGTGTGGTTGGTCCAGTACCCCTGCCGACTAAAATTGAGCGGTTTACGGTTCGCCGCGGTGCATTCATTGACAAAGACAGCCAAGAGCACTTTGAAATCCGTACCCACAACCGTATTATTGATGTCCTGGACCCAGACAGTAAAACTATTGATATGCTCATGCGTCTCAATTTACCTGCTGGTGTGGATATCGAAATCAAAATCTAATCTGGTTATTCCTCCACTAAGTTCCCGGGAATTGGTTTGCCAAAAACCGGGAACTGGTGGGGTGGAAATACAATTCAAGTCTGGTAAGAATCAAGTTAAGCAAGTATAATAGCAAGGTTTGGGATTAAACCCAGACAAAATGGCGACGTAAGAGTGGTTATGTAGGCAACCGCAACAGATCCGTGGTTTTGCAGCAAGCTGCTGACTGCGCCGCACCGGGGATGATGCAGCCTAGCCCAGGCTGACAGTCCCGACACATAGACTGTAAGGAGTACAATCGAGATGTTTAAAGGGCTGATCGGAAAGAAAATCGGCATGACTCAGATTTTCGATGAGACCGGCGTGTCTATGCCGGTTACTTTACTCGAAGCTGGGCCATGTTTCGTTACCCAGATTCGCACACCCGGGAAAGAAGGTTACTCGGCAGTGCAGTTGGGTTTCGAAGAAATTAAGCCGAAGCGCATTACCGCAGGTGAGTTGGGTCATCTCAAACGCAACACCCTGCCGCCAATGCGTTACATCCGCGAATTCCGTGCCAAAGAAATACAGGTAAGCGAAGGTGACAAGGTTGATGTCGCCCTGTTTGCAATTGGTGAACGCGTGGATGTCATGGGCACAACAAAGGGCAAGGGTTTTGCTGGTGCTGTCAAACGCTACCATTTCCATGGTGGTCCCAAGACACATGGTCAATCAGACCGTCATCGCGCTCCGGGTTCCCGTGGTTCAACCACAACCCCGGGACGTGTTTTCAAGGGCGCTCGTGGTCCGGGGCATATGGGCAATGACCGCGTCACGGCGCAAAACTTGCGCGTCGTGTTGGTGGATGTAGAGCGCAATCTAATCGGCGTTGTCGGCTCCGTGCCGGGTCCGCGTGGCGGTCTCGTGCTGATCCGCGAGGCGCGCAAGCAGTAATCGGGTTCTCCCGATGAAACCGACAACAGGAGCGATGTAAAAATGGAAGTTGATGTCTTGAATATGCAGGGACAAAAAGTCAGCACGGTGGATCTGCCGGATGCGATTTTCAAAGCCCCAATTTATGTAGACTTGATGCACCAGGCGCACGAACGCCAAATGGCGAATGCACGCCTTGGCACCCACAGCACCAAAACCCGCAGCGAAACCGCGGGCGGCGGCAAGAAGCCGTGGGCACAAAAGGGAACCGGGCGTGCGCGCCAGGGTTCCACGCGTGCACCGCATTGGAAGGGTGGCGGCAAGATNNCATACACCGCACCCGCATTCATATACATTACAAATGCCGCGCAAAATGCGCCAGGCTGCCTTACGTTCCGCGCTGTCTGTCAAAGCCAGCGAATCTGCATTCGTGATTGTGGACGAATTAACTGTTGCCGAACCCAAGACCCGCCTGATGGCTGGCGCTTTGAATGCCCTGGTCGGCTCAGATACCGCCCTCATCCTCATCCCGCAGAAGGAAACCTATGAGGCAGTTATCCTCTCATCCCGCAATCTCCCGGATGCCAAGATACTGCTCGCCAGTTACTTGAACATCCATGACCTGCTGGGATTTGATAAAGTCATCCTGCCCCTCTCGGCGCTGGATGTCATTAAAGCCAACCTGGGATAGGTAGGAGATATACATGAGCACTATTTACGATATCCTCCGCCGCCCACTGATTACAGAAAAGACTAATTATCAAGTTAGTCATCTGCACCAGTATGTATTTGAAGTGGCTGGCGATGCGACCCGCACGATGGTTAAAGATGCGGTGGAAAAAATCTTCAACGTAACCGTTGTTCGGGTAAACGTCATTAACGTTCCCGCCAAGCGCACCCGGCGTGCTCGCAGCCGCCGCGAAGCAGTGCGTAACCCCGGGTACAAGAAAGCGATTATCACCCTCACACCCGATGGTCGCCTTCCCATCTTTGAAGGGGTGGAGTAATGGGTATTAAAGTTTACAAACCCGTAACACCTGGTCTGCGCGATATGACCGGCTATAGCTTCGAGGAGATTACCAAGGGTAAGACTCCCGAACGCTCCCTGCTGATCAACCGCCGTGAATATGCCGGTCGTAACAACCAGGGGCGCGTTACTGTCCGCCATCGCGGCGCCGGTCACCGCCAATTCATACGGATCGTGGATTACAAGCGCGATAAACATGGCATTTCCGCTAAAGTTAGCGCGATTGAATATGATCCAAATCGCACTGCCCGTCTGGCGCTGTTGGTTTACGCAGATGGTGAGAAGCGTTACATTGTTGCTCCCGTTGGTTTGAAAGTTGGTGATGTGGTGATGTCTGGTTCCCAGGCTGAAATCCGCCCTGGCAACTGCCTGCCCATCTCCAATATTCCAGTGGGTACCATGATCCACAACATTGAAATCAAAGAAGGCAAGGGTGGTCAACTGGTTCGTTCAGCTGGAACCTCTGCCCAATTGTTGGCGAAAGAAGGCGATTACGCCCAAATTCGTATGCCTTCCGGTGAAGTTCGCCTGATCCGACAAGTATGCTATGCCACTATCGGACAGGTAGGCAACCTGGAACACAGCAACGTCAAGCTGGGTAAAGCTGGGCGCAAGCGCCATATGGGTATCCGCCCGACCGTTCGCGGTACAGCGATGAGCCCACGCGACCATCCGCATGGTGGTGGCGAAGGTCGTCAACCGACTGGTATGCCGGGTCCCAAGAGCCCGTGGGGTAAACCCACTCGTGGTTATAAGACACGCCGTAATAAGAGCACCAACCAGTTCATTGTCCGCCGCCGTACGACTGGCAAGCGCCGCTAAGAGATGGATATGCGAGAAAGAGGGACGATACTATGTCACGTTCGCTAAAAAAGGGTCCGTACATTGACCCGAAGTTGATGAAAAAAATCGAAGTCTTGAATGTCAAGGCTGAGAAGAAAGTCATCCGCACTTGGAGCCGCGATTCCACCATCTATCCCCAGATGGTCGGACACACCATCGCCATCCATGACGGACGCCGCCATGTTCCCATTTACATCACTGAGAACATGATTGGACACCGTTTGGGCGAATTTGCACCCACCCGTCACTTCCGTGGTCACGCTGCATCCGAGAAATCCTCGACAGTGAAGGGAAAGTAAACCATGGCAACGGATATTCGTGCAACTTTAAAAAATTGCGGAGTTTCAGCGCAAAAAGCCCGACTGGTGGTTGATTTGGTTCGCGGTAAACCTGCTGTGGAAGCGCTGACCTTGCTTAAGTTCACCCCCAAGGTCGCTGCCCGGCACGTGGGCAAGCTGCTGGCATCCGCCATCGCCAACGCTGAGGAAAACTTTGGTCTCAGCCGCGACACCCTGGTGGTCTACAAAATCACGGCTGATGAAGCACAGACCCGCAAATGGCGCCGTTATGGTGCACGTGGGCGCTTCAAACCTTTGCTGCGCCGTGCCTCGCACATAACAATTGTGCTGCGGGAAAAAGAGTAACCGAGAAGGAACGGAGACAATATGGGTCGAAAAGTTCATCCGATTGGTTTTCGTCTCGGCGTGCATCAGCCTTGGGAAGGTCGCTGGTTCGCCGAAGGCATGGAATATCAGGATCAGTTGCATCAGGATCTTCAGATCCGCAAACTTATCCGCAAAGAAGCTGACAAAGCCGGTGTTTCACACATTGAAGTAGAACGTTTTCCCGGCAAAGTCAAAATCGTGGTTCATACGGCAAAACCAGGCATCTTGATTGGTCGCAAGGGTGATACTGTCAAGAAAATTCGCCAGGACCTGACCGCGTTAACCGGCAAGAACATTGACCTGGAAATCAAGGAAATCAAAGCGCCGGATTGTGATGCACTTTTGGTTGCCATGAACATTGCTGGGCAAATTGAACGCCGTGTTAGCTACCGCCGTGCAATGAAGCGTGCGCTGCAACAAGCCATGCGCCAGGGCGCTCAGGGTATCAAAGTTGAAGTTGCTGGTCGATTGAGCGGCGCTGAGATGGCTCGCACTGTCTGGTTGCGTGATGGACGGGTGCCTCTGCAAACCCTGCGTGCCAACATTGATTTTGCGCGCTATGAAGCGCTCACTACTTATGGACGCATTGGCGTCAAAGTGTGGATTTATAAAGGCGAAGTGCTGCCGGGTGTGGAAGAGAAAGTTGAAGCCACCGAGGGCGTGTACATCAGTGAGTAATTACGGCTGTTCGAATACAGCTGAAGGAATGAGGTAGACGCTATGTTGATGCCAAAACGTGTGAAGTGGCGTAAGCAACACCGCGGTCGCATGACGGGTAAAGCCCTGCGCGGCGCCGACTTAAACTTCGGTGAATATGGGTTGCAGGCTCTGGAACCAGGGTGGATTACCGCCCGCCAGATTGAGGCTGCCCGCCGCACCATCGTCCGCGCGATGAAGCGCCATGGTAAGGTCTGGATCCGCATCTTCCCGGACAAAAGCTACACCCACCGACCACCTGAAACCCGTATGGGTAAAGGTAAAGGACCTGTGGAATACTGGGTCGCCGTCGTCAAACCCGGTCGCATCATGTTTGAAGTGAGCGGTTTGGAGAATGAAGAAGCCCGTGAAGCCCTCAAGCAGGCTGGCTACAAGTTCCCCATCAAGACGAAGGTTGTTGCCCGTCATGAAGGAGAACTGGCATGAAAACCGCTGAAATTAGGCTTCTTTCTGTCCAAGAATTAATAAACAAGATTGCGGATGCCCGTGAAGAATATATGAACTTGCGGTTTCAGATGGTCACTGGTCAATTGACCGACCACAGCCGCCTGCTCCAAACCCGCCGTCTGATTGCGCGTTATGAAACCATCTTGCGCGAGCATGAATTGGCGGAAAAGCCGGAAGGTGCGAAATGAACGAACGACGACGTTTGATTGGGGTAGTTACCAGCAACCGCATGGAAAAAACCGTAGTGGTTGAAATCACCCGAACATATCGGCACCCTCTGTACCAAAAAGTTGTGCACTCTTCCCGCAAGGTAAAAGCGCACGATGTAATGGGTTGCGAAATTGGCGACCAGGTGCAGATTGTTGAAACCCGACCACTCTCGCGCGACAAGCGTTGGATTGTGGAAGCTATCCTCAGCCGTGAAGTGGGTGCAGGCGAAGAAATTGTTGGAGACCAGCCATGATCCAACAAGAATCTCGCATCAATGTTGCTGATAATACTGGCGCGAAAGAGTTGCTGGTCATCCATGTCCTGGGTGGTTCCAAACGCCGATATGGACGTGTGGGCGACGTTGTGGTGGCGACCGTCAAATCGGCTGCCCCGCAAGGCTCAGTAAAGAAGAGTGAGATTGTTAAGGCTGTTATTGTCCGCTGTTCAAAGGAATGGCGACGCGAAGATGGCTCCACAATCCGCTTTGACGACAATGCCGCCGTCATCCTGGATACCGATGGGCAGAACCCGAAGGGTTCCCGCATTTTTGGACCAGTGGCGCGTGAGCTGCGTGAAAAGGGCTTTATGAAGATTGTCTCATTAGCCCCGGAAGTCATCTAGGGCGATGGATAGGAGCGAAGGAATGAAAGCGAAGATTCGCAAAGGTGATCTGGTTGAAGTCACAACTGGCCGAGAGCAAGACCGCGGAAAGCGTGGTGAGGTCATCAAGGTCAATCCTGTTAACCAGACCGTGGTCGTGCAGGGTATCAATATGCGCACCAAGCACCAAAAACAGGTACAGGCTCAGGGTCGTACCATTTCGCCCGGCAAGGTTCTCTTTGAAGGACCTATTCACATCTCAAATGTGATGCTTGTCTGCAAAAAGTGTAACAAACCCACCCGGGTGGGTATTGTCCGCGAAGGCGAGAAGGTTCAGCGCGTCTGTAAACAGTGCGAAGCCTTCATTGACGAATAAGCGGCGGGAGCAAAGATATGAATAAACTGAAGGAAATGTACCAAACAGAAGTGGCGCCCGCCCTGCGTAAAGCGCTCAATCTGGATAACGTGATGCAAATCCCGCGAATCCAGAAGGTTGTCATCAACATTGGCTTGGGCGAAGCTCTTGACAACCCCAAGGCGTTGGATGCGGCTGTGGCTGACCTGACTGCCATCACCGGGCAGAAACCAGTGGTCACCAAAGCCCGCACCAATATTGCCAACTTCAAGTTGCGTGAAGGTCGTGCGATTGGCGCAGTTGTTACCCTGCGGGGCGACAAAATGTGGGCATTCCTCGACCGGTTGATGAATATTGTTCTGCCTCGCGTGCGAGATTTCCGTGGCGTACCTACCGAAGCCTTTGATGGTCGTGGTAATTACACCCTGGGTCTACGCGAACAGGTCATCTTCCCCGAGATCGAATACGACAAAGTCGACAAGGTCCGCGGGATGGAAATCACGATTGTCACCACAGCGCAGTCAGATGATGAATCTAGGATGATGCTGCAGCTGCTTGGAATGCCTTTCAGGAAGGACTAGCATGGCAAAGAAATGCATGAGTTATCGTGAAACACGGCGTCGTAGCGCTATTCAAGTGCGTAATCGTTGCCGTCGCTGCGGTCGCCCGCGCGGGTATATGCGCCGGTTTGGCCTCTGCCGCATCTGCTTCCGTGAGCTGGCATTAGATGGTCAGATTCCCGGTGTGCAGAAAGCATCCTGGTAGCCACGGAACCGGAGGTTAGTGAGCATGGTTAATGATCCGATTGCAGATATGTTGACGCGAATCCGGAATGGCATGCAGGTTGGTCAGCCGATTGTCGCGATGCCTACTTCCAAGATTAAGGTGGAAATCGCCCGCATCTTGAAAGAAGAAGGCTTTATAGAGGGCTATGAAGTGGTAGAAACCGAAGGTTCTGTCACTCGTACGTTGCGTGTTCGCATGAAGTATGTTGGCGAACGTCGGCAGCGAAGCCCAGTCATCACCGGTTTAGAGCGCATTAGCCGCCCCGGACGCCGGGTGTACACGCACATGACCGATATTCCCTGGGTACTCTCCGGGATGGGTATCGCCATCGTGTCCACGCCCAAGGGCGTCATGACCGGAAAGCGCGCCCGTCAGTTAGGTGTTGGCGGCGAGCTCCTGTGCAAAATCTGGTAACCCGGAGAGAAGGAGTCTAATCGTGTCTCGTATAGGACGTCTACCGGTGGTAGTGCCAGAAACAGTGCAGGTTACGGTTCTGGGTTCCGATGTGACCATTAAAGGTCCCAAAGGAGAGATGCACCGCGCATTCTCACCACGTATCCACGTGGCGCACGACAAGGATGCCAGGCAAATCATCGTCACCCGCGAAAATGATGAACCGACCGCTCGCGCATTACATGGCACCACCCGTGCACTTATCCAGAACATGGTAACCGGTGTTTCCACTGGCTTTACCATTACTTTGGAAATTGATGGCGTGGGATACCGCGCCGAAATGGACGGAGAAACCCTGGTCTTAAACCTTGGCTTTTCACACCCCGTCCGAATTGAACCCGCTGCTGGGGTTTCCTTTGAAACCGATACTAAAACTCGCCAGATCCGTGTGATGGGTTACGACCGCGAAGTTTTAGGTCAAATTGCTGCGGATATTCGCAAACTGCGCCCGCCGGAACCATACCTGGGCAAAGGCATTCACTATCTTGGTGAACGCATTCGCCGCAAGGCTGGTAAAGCCGGTAAGGGCAAGGGCGCGAAGAAGTAAGGAGACCGGATATGGCAAAGTTAACACGATCAGAAGCAAGAATCCGACGCCATCGCCGCGTCCGCAAGACGGTGCAAGGCACCCCTGCACGCCCGCGTCTGGCTGTCTTCCGCAGTTTGGAAGAAATCTATGTCCAACTCATCGATGATGAGAACGGCGTCACCCTGGCAAGCGCCTCATCTATTGACCACGAACTGCAAGGTAAGGTCAAGGGTTTGAAGAAGGCGGAGCAGGCTAAGGTGGTTGGTTCAGCAGTTGCTGAGCGCGCCATAGCCAAGGGATATAAAGTTGTCGTCTTTGACCGCGGTGGTTTTCGTTATATCGGCCGTGTCAAAGCCCTGGCTGATGCCGCCCGTGAAGCCGGGTTGGAATTCTAAGGAAATAGGTCTCTAACATGGACATGACTGAACTACAACCGCTGGAACAAGCATACGACGAACGCGTCATCGAAATTGCCCGCGTGGCAAAAGTAGTTAAGGGCGGTCGCCGGTTCCAGTTCCGCGTCACCCTTGTGGCCGGAGACAATAAAGGCAAGGTTGGCATTGGTGTGGGTAAAGCTAATGCTGTACCGGATGCCATGCGTAAAGCCACTGAGCGTGCGCACAAAAATATGCGCCAGTATCACCTCTCTGGAACAACCATTCCACATGAGGCGACTGCTAAAGTGGGTGGCGCTGTCGTCCTCATCAAACCTGCTTCGGCTGGTACCGGCGTTATCGCTGCAGGTGCTGTCCGAGCCGTCCTTGAGGCTGCTGGCATCCATGACATCCTGACCAAATCAATGGGCAGCGCCAATGTTCTGAATGTAGCCAAGGCTACTTTCCTGGCATTAGGTATGCTGAAATCACCTGAAGAAGAAGCAGAAAAACGAGGCAAACCTGCCCGTGAATTAATGCCCTTCTGGGAGCGCCGTAAGAATGGCTAAGAAGAAGACTGAAACTGTAAAGATGCTCAAAGTCACTTTGATGAAAAGCGGCATTGGCTATTCTGTCAGGCACAAAGCCACCCTGCGAGCCCTCGGGTTTCATCACCTGCACGAAACGGTGACCCTCCCGGATACCCCTACCTTACGCGGGATGTTGCTTAAAGTCAACCACCTGGTGGTTGTAGAAGAACAGGTAGAAAAATGAAATTACACGACCTCATGCCTAAAGAAGGCGCAAAGAAAGAGCGCAAGCGTAAAGGTCAAGGTATCTCGGCTGGTCAGGGTAAAACTGCCGGTCGTGGTACCAAAGGACAGAACTCGCGCACCGGCACCGGCGGAAACCTATATCGCCAGGGCGGTAACCTGCCGTTCTATCGCCGCTTGCCTTTCATCCGTGGCGAGGGTTTCACCCCGCCGCATCAGGTGACCTACAACGAAATCAACCTGGACCAGCTAACTGGTCTCAAGGCTGGCACAGAAGTCACCCACGCCACCCTGCTGGCTGCTGGCATGCTGCATAAAAACAGCGATCCGGTTGCCATCCTTGGTCGTGGCGAAGTCACAGTTGCACTTCACCTCAAGGTGCAGCGCATCACAAAAGGCGCCCGCGCGAAGATTGAAGCCGCTGGCGGTACTGTTGAGCTGTTGGCTTAACTGGTAGATTACTAAAGGAGACCCTCGATGAAGCGGTCAGCTTGGCGCTACCTGTGGACATCACAAGACATACGTAAGAAATTACTCATCACCCTGCTGTTGCTGATCTTGTATCGGCTGGCAGCCAATATTCCTGTCCCGGGCATTGACCGGACAGTCTTGGCTACCATTGCGACCTCTGGTGGTGCAGGCGCGACCTTGTTCGGCTTGCTGGACTTGCTGTCGGGCGGCACGATTTCCAACTTCTCCATTCTGGCGATGGGTGTCTACCCTTACATTACTGCGCAGATTATTCTGCAGCTGTTGGTGCCGATTATCCCAGCGCTTGAACGCAAGATCAAAGATAACCCGCGAGAAGGTCAGAAGTGGATGGAACGCTGGACGGTCATCTTGACAGTCCCTATGGCGTTACTTTCTGCGATTGGTCAAATCAATATCTTTTCGCAATTGGCGAATGGATCCATCTTGACCACGCCATTCTCCCTCTCTGGTTCAGCTTTGCTCCCATCAATGACGGTTGTTGCTTCCATGATTGCAGGCACAATGTTTGGCATTTGGCTGGGACAATTAATCTCTGAGTTTGGTATTCCAAATCAGGGCTTGTCGTTAATCATCTTCGCTGGTATTGTGTCCAGCATTCCTGGCAACCTGGCAGGCATCCTGGCTGACCCGCAAAATGGTTGGTGGATGCTGCTGATTATCCTTGCAATCCTGGGATTAACTATCTTTGCGATTGTGTATGTGCAACAGGGTCGGCGTAATGTGCCGGTGCTGTTCCCTGGACGGCGGGTAGGTAACCGTATGTCCATGCCGGTGCGCAGCTCACTCCCGCTGATGGTTAATATGGCAGGCATGATCCCGTTGATCTTTGCCCAGTCTATTTTGACCTTCCCGGCGATCATTGCCAGTTACTTCACGACAAATCCGACCCCCTGGGTGTCAAAATTTGCAACTGGCGTCTATACCTTATTTGGGGGCAGCAGCCCCTGGTATGCTGTTTTGTACTTCCTGATGGTTCTGGGGTTCACCTTCTTCTATACAGACGTGCTCTTCAGTCAGCAGAATTACGGTGAAAACCTTAAGAAACAGGGCGCCCAGATTCCGGGTGTTGTGCGTGGTGCTCCCACACAAAAGTACCTCACCAAGGTACAGCGCAGGATAACTCTTCCCGGGGCAGCATTCCTGGCGTTTGTAGCTGTGCTTCCCTACATCGTCGGTGCGTTGCTGCCAGGTGTCTCTCAGGGTTCGCTCCTGCTCATTTCAGCCGCTGGCTTGCTGATTGTGGTGGGTGTGGTCCGGGATACCTTCAACATCATTGATGCTGAATTAAAATTACACGGTTACGATGAAAGCCTGATCAAAGGCTAAATCATGGCACGCTATATTGTCCTTCTTGGTCCTCCCGGCGCAGGCAAAGGCACTCAGGCTGAACTGATTGCAAGCACCCTGAACCTGCCCCACATCTCATCTGGAGATTTGTTCCGTGAGAACCTGCGTGGTCAGACTGAGTTGGGTAAGCAAGCTGAAGTTTATATGACCCGCGGCGAGCTGGTGCCGGACGAACTGACCATTGCGATGGTTAAAGACCGCATCAGCCGCCCGGACTGCGCTGCAGGCGCTCTCCTGGATGGCTTCCCGCGCACGCCGGCACAAGCCGAAGCGCTAGCTTCCATGCTGGCTGAACTGGGCGGCAAGGTGGATGTGGTTCCTTACATCTCTGTCCCAACAGACATCTTGATGGAGCGGCTAACTGGTCGCTGGACCTGCAAAACTGACCAGCATGTGTATCACGTCAAGTTCAACCCGCCGAAAGTTGCCGGTATATGCGACATAGATGGCACGGAACTGTATCAGCGTAATGATGACAAGCCGGAAGCGATTGAACGCCGGTTGAATGTTTACCTGGCACAAACTGCTCCATTGATCGCTTACTACAAAGAACGCGGACTGTTGGTGGAAGTAGATGGTAGCCAATCCATTGAAGATGTCTCCGCTGCAATGCGGAAAGTAATAGTGAAAGGCTGAGGTCACAATGGCATGGGGTCGGCAGATTACGATCAAGACACCGCAAGAAATTGAAATTATGCGTGAAGCGGGGCGGATAAATGCAGAAGCCCTGGCAGCTGCCCGTGCTGCCATCCGCGTTGGCGCTACGACTGCGGATGTCGATGCTGCTGCTGAAGAAGTATTGAAGAAGTACGGGACATACTCGCCCTTTAAAAATTATCCCAACTATCCTGGTAAACCTGCTTTCCCTGCCAGCACCTGCGTGAGCGTCAATGAAGAGCTCGTGCATGGCATCCCTGGCAAGCGCAAACTAAAAGAAGGCGATATCGTTTCCGTGGATTGTGGCTGTGTATATGAAGGCTTCGTTGGTGATGCGGCTTTCACGGCTGGCGTCGGCGAGATTTCTCATACAGCCCAGAAGTTACTGGAAGTGACTGAGCAATCCCTTTACGCTGGAATTGCGAAGATGGTTGCCGGTAACCATATTGGTGATGTTTCTTCTGCGGTTCAAGCCTACGTGGAAAGCCACGGGTTATACGTCACCCGTGAGTACACCGGTCACGGCGTGGGACGTGCCATGCACGAAGGTCCACAGGTGCCGAATTATGGTTACCCGGGTCGCGGACTTGAGTTGAAAGTTGGGATGACAATTGCGTTGGAACCCATGGTATTGGTTGGCACTGACCAAACAGTCACCACGGGTGATGAGTGGACCGTACGCTCAAAAGACCGCTCACTCACGGCGCATTTTGAACATTCGGTAGCCATCACCGAGGCAGGACCGCTCATCCTGACCGTGGTGTAACCAGGCATATTCTGGACGAATCGGCAAACGTCAGGTATAATCAAAACTTCGGATTGAGCAATTATTTAGAAGGAGTTCGAAATGAAGGTTGCACCATCCATAGGCAAGCGTTGTGCAAAATGCAAGATTATTCGTCGTCACGGCAAATTGCTCGTTATTTGCGAAAACCCAAAGCACAAACAGCGACAGGGATAAGAGAACATGGCTAGAATTGAAGGTATTGACCTCCCGCGCAATAAGCGCATTGAAATTGCCCTAACCTACTTGTTTGGTGTTGGGCTGACCCGTTCCCACGAGATTCTCGCGGCTACCAAAGTTAATCCAGATACGCGTACCAAGGATTTAACTGAGGCGGAAGCCAATGCGCTGCGTGAATATATTGCCAAGAATTTTACGGTTGAAGGTGATCTGCGCCGCGAAGTGCAGATGAACATCAAACGTCTAATCGAAATTGGCTGCTACCGTGGTTTGCGCCATCGCCGCAATTTGCCGGTGCATGGTCAACGCACTCGCACCAATGCCCGCACATGCAAGGGTCCCAAGAAGACCGTTGCCGGTCGCGGTCGTCGTCGCGGAGCAACCAAGAAGTAATCGGATTGATGCGGACTGGCTGTTTGGGAGCCTTCCCTCTCCCGCGGCAAAAACAGCTGGACTGGCATTTCCGAAACGCTTTGGTCCGAGAAACGTAATTGAGGAACTGAGAAATTATGGCTCAAAATGTACGCCAAACACGTCGCACTGCGACCACCCGCAAAGTAAAACGTACGCTGTCCACTGGACAGGTGCATGTCTTCGCATCCTTCAATAACACCATTATTACGGTGACGGATGTGCAAGGCAACGCTGTTTGTTGGGGCAGCGCTGGCTCGGCAGGTTTCAAAGGCTCGCGTAAGAGTACGCCTTTTGCTGCCCGTCTAGCAGCCCAGCAAGCAATTAAAGCCGCCCAGTCCATGGGTATCCAGGAAGTTGATATCATCATCAAGGGACCTGGTCCTGGTCGCGAATCGGCTATCCGCGAAGTGCAAACCATGGGCATTCGTGTCCGCTCCATTGCCGACATCACCCCGGTGCCGCACAATGGCTGCCGTCCGCCCAAAAAGCGCCGCGTCTAATTTAAGGAGATAGGGAAGATATGGCGAAATACACTGGTCCGGTGTGCAAGCTCTGCCGGCGTGAAGGTGAAAAACTATTTCTAAAGGGAGAGCGCTGTTTCACTCCCAAATGCGCTTATGAAAAACGCGCATTCATCCCCGGTCAACACGGGCGCACGGGTCAACATGGCTCAAGCGACCGCGTATCGGATTACTCCCGCCAGTTGCGCGCCAAACAGCGTGCCCGCCGCGTGTATGGTGTGCTGGAACGGCAATTCCGCCGTTATTTTGCCACTGCAGTAAAGACCCGCGGTATGACTGGCTTGACATTGCTTCAGACACTGGAAATGCGACTGGACAATGTGGTGTATCGCATGGGTTACGCTGATAGCCGCGCCATGGCACGCCAAATGGTCAATCATGGTCATTTCCGCGTCAATGGTCTGCGGGCTGATATTGCCTCCATGCTCCTGCAGGCTGGCGATGTCATTACATTGGCAGAGCCCGCTAAGAATTTGACCCTGTTCAAGGAAATGCCGGAAATCGCTGAAAAGCGGACTTGCGCGCTGTGGCTTGAACGTGATGTGCGAACCCTCTCTGGTCGTGTGCTGCGCCAGCCGGAACGCTCAGAAATTGACGGTTCATTGAATGAGCAACTTATCGTTGAGTATTACTCGCGCTAATTCCAGATTCTCCGGTGTGAAAACACAGGGAAGGGGTGTAACGTGTGCGCTTTAAGTAACATGGTACCACCAAAAGTGGAACGCGAAGCAGAAGCTCGCAACTACGGACGCTTCATAATCAGCCCGCTTGAGCGTGGCTATGGTGCAACCCTGGGCAATGCCCTTCGCCGTGTCTTACTCTCGTCGCTGGACGGCGCCGCCATTACCTCCATCCGCATCACGGATGTCTTGGATGAGTTTGGCGCCATCCCGGGTGTTCGCGAAGATGTCATTCAGGTCATGCTGCAAATCAAGCAGATTCGCCTGAAGTTGCACGATGTGGATTCCGCCCGAATGCACCTTGAGGTGCGTGGTGAAGGCGAAGTCACTGCGGCTGACATTCAGCTCCCGGCGGATATTGAAATTATCAATCCAGAACTGTACCTGTTCACGGTTGACGATAAAAATACTCGGCTGGAAATAGATTTCACTGTGGAACGCGGTCGTGGGTATTCACCTGCATCTGACCGCAGCGGAAAACTGCCCATTGGCGAACTCCCAGTGGATGCAATCTATAGCCCAATTAAACGGGTAAATTTCATGGTCAGCTCTGCGCTGGTTGGGCAGTCTGCCAACTACGACCGCCTGTCTTTGGAAATTTGGACGGATGGCACGGTTGCACCTGAGAAATCTTTGGAGATTGCCTCCAAACTCTTGATTGACCACCTTCGCCAGATCTCTGGCATNNCCGATTGAAAATCTGGACCTTTCAGTTCGGGTATTCAATTCGCTCAAACGCACAGGCATTACCACTGTAGGTGATGTGCTGGAGCTGCTTGAGAAGGGTGACGAAGCTGTAATGAGCATTCGCAACTTTGGTGAGAAGAGCCTGGACGAACTGCGTGACAAAATGCGCGAAAAAGGTTATCTTCGCGATCAAATAGATGGAGAGTAACACAAATGCGACATCAGGTAGCCGGATATAGATTAAATAGAGATATGGACCACCGTAAAAGTTTACGACGCAACCTCATCAAAGCGCTGTACACTCACGGACGGATTGAAACCACTCACACCAAAGCGCTGGCAATTCGCGGTGAAGCCGAAGAATTGATTACCCTTGCCCGCAACTCCGCTGACGGCACTGCAGATGAAAAAGTACATGCCCGTCGGTTGGCTGCTGCCCGCTTGGCGGATGCTGCTGTGGTCAAGAAGTTATTCGATGATATCGCCCCACGCTTTGCAACCCGCAAGGGCGGATATACACGTATCGTCAAATTGGGACCCCGCCAGGGCGACAATGCCCCGATGGTCCTGATTGAGTTGGTTGAAGAGTAAGATCCCGGGACTCGGTTTACCGACCGGGATGGCACGTTACCAGATTATTCTTGCTTACGACGGCACCGAATTCCTCGGCTTTCAACGGCAGGGGCAAGGCAGAACGGTGCAGGCAGTGGTTGAGGCAGCTCTTCGCCAGATAGGTTGGCGGGGCGAAAGTATCCTCGCTGCAGGTCGCACGGATACAGGTGTACATGCTGTCGGACAAGTCATTGCTTTCGATTTTGACTGGGAGCATTCAACTACCGACCTGATGCATGCCCTGAATGCCAACCTGCCGCAGGATGTGTCGGCGCTAATGGTTAGTGAGGTTACGGCGGAATTCCACCCCCGTTATGATGCCAGTGACCGAACTTATCAGTACCGCCTGTACATCCAGGCTGAAAGGCACCCCTTGCGCGACCGCTATGCCTGGCGGGTGCATCCGCTCGATCAGCCGGAAGCGCTGCAACCTGCAGCGGAAATATTCCTGGGAACCCAGGATTTCCGCTGGCTGCAGCTACCGCTGAAGGAGACGGACAACCCGGTGCGTGAGGTTCAGATAAGCCGTTGGTTTCAGGTGGAAGATGAGCAGCGTTTCGAAATTCGTGCAAACGCCTTCCTCTACCACATGGTCCGACGTATTGTTTACCTGTGCGTACTGGCAGGGCAAGGCAAGTTGGATATTCAAACGCTCCAACGTGCCAGCCATGAAGGCGGAGACCTTCCGCCCGGAATGGCGCCCGCGCAGGGTTTGAGTTTAGTGGACGTCCGGTACTTACCATATGACCGGCGTAAGAAGATAATCCCGCAGGATTGCGGAACGAGTGAAGATTGAAACCGGTAATAAGGTTTTGGAGAAGAAGACAGTGGAAAAAACTTATGTTGTCAAAGGTAAGGACGCACCAGCACCTGAATGGATCCTGGTAGATGCATCCAGCCAGAAACTAGGCAGGATAGCAACAGTGATTGCATCTTATCTGCTGGGAAAACATAAACCCACCTTTACCCCGGGTGTGGATATGGGTGACTGTGTTGTCGTCATCAACGCCAAGGACTTGGATGTTGACCTGAAGAAACAACACGACAAGATGTATTATCATCATTCGTTGTATCCTGGTGGGTTGACCACCACACCTATGGCGGATATGCTGAAGAAACACCCTGACCGTGTCGTGATTGCTGCGGTTTGGGGTATGCTTCCCCATAATAAAATGGGACGCAAACTTATCAAACGGCTTAAAGTCTATGCCGGTCCGACCCATGAGCAAGAAGCTCAACAGCCGAAGACGCTCGCGTAAAGGAGCAGAGAGAAAATGTCTGTTCAGTACATAGAAGGTATTGGCCGCCGTAAAGAAGCCTCAGCGCGTGTCCGCCTCATGAGCGGCACTGGAACCATCACAGTCAACGAACGTCCTGCGGAAGATTATTTTCCNNGGTGGCGTTACCGGTCAGACCGATGCTGCCAAGCTTGGACTGGCGCGTGCGCTGGTTAAGATGAATGCGGAATACACATCAGAACTGCGCAAGTATGGTTTGCTGACCCGAGACGCCCGCGTCAAGGAACGCAAGAAACCAGGCTTGAAACGCGCCCGCAAGGCACCCACCTACACCAAACGTTAATATTCCCCAATTTCATGGGTTGCTTTCGCCTGACAGGCTCTTACTGAGGAGTCTGTCAGGCTTTGTTTTTCTGATTTGGCACAAGGTATAATCTTGCTATTATGACAAAGAGAGGCAGTATGACAAAAGGTATCATCCTTCTCGGTCTTGGACCGGGAGAACCGTCGCATTTGACCCGCGAGGCGTGGGAGCATCTTTCCGCCATCCCTGAGGTCTACCTGCGCACGCGCCAGCATCCAACGGTTGCAGGCTTGCCCGCCAGTCTGACTATTCATAGCTTTGACGACCTGTATGATGAGGCTCAATCATTTGAAGCGGTTTATGCTGCCATCATTGACCAGGTGCTGACATTAGCGCAACGAGCNNTCGTGCCCTTGAGATGGGAATCCCCGTCCGGGTTATCGAAGGTCTGAGTTTCCTGGAACCAACCTGCACAGCTTTGGAAATTGACCCTTTCCCGCGTTTGATGGCAGTTGATGCGCTGGAACTTGCCGCATCCCATGTGCCGTCCTTTCCGCCAGATGTTCCTGCACTGATTGCCCAGGTCTATTC
>DFYN01000175.1:0-6689 GCA_002383615.1 Anaerolineaceae bacterium UBA4081 | reverse complement strand
GCCCAATTGCGCGCACCGGATGGCTGCCCGTGGGACCGCGAGCAGGATCACCAGACTTTGCGCAAGCACCTCTTGGAAGAGGCTTATGAAGCCCTGGAAGCAATGGATGCAGATGACCCGGCGGCGATGTGTGAGGAGTTGGGAGATCTACTGCTGCAAATTGTGCTGCACGCCCAGATTGGCGAAGAGTATGGTGAGTTTAGAATGCGGGATATCCTGACGGGCATTCACGATAAAATTGTGCGCCGCCACCCCCATATTTTTAGCGATGTAGAAGTCTCTGGCAGCAAGGGTGTGGTTCAGAACTGGGAACGCATCAAGCAGGAGGAGCGGGTTGCTGCAGGTGGTGATAAAGTGAAAGGTATGTTGGACGGCGTCCCTCTGGCGCTGCCTGGTTTGGTGCAGGCGCAGGAATTACAGGACCGAGCCGCCCGGGTTGGATTTGACTGGGCGACCATTGACCCTGTCTGGGAAAAAGTCATGGAGGAGCTGGCGGAAGTGCGGGAGGCAGATGACGATGCAAGTGTGGCTGCTGAACTGGGAGACCTGCTATTTGTGGTGGTGAACCTGATTCGCTGGTACAAGCAGGATGCCGAAGCTGTCCTTCGCTATGCAAACCAAAAATTCCGCCGCCGCTTTGCCCATATTGAAGCACGCGCAAGCGAGATGGGTAAATCCTTGCAGGATATGACGCTGGCAGACATGGATGCCCTGTGGGATGAAGCCAAACTCGCCGGATTATGATCTCCGGCGAGTTTGATTGAACTGGATGAATTGTGGATTAGCGGAACTCAGGTGCGTCAAGCCACAGCCCGCTAATTTTGTAGGGTTCACTGGTGGTCAAGATAAGCCGCATGGAAACTGATGATGCCTTGTCAAAGACCAGTTCGTAGGTAATGATGTTGAAACCCTGATCAACCACGACCGATTTTACTTCACGGGACTGGTAGGTGCCGGCTTTGGTATTCACCATTTCCACAAGAGAGCCAAATTGTTCACCTGAAAAGGCGGTGGTCATGGTCTCATCCATGTCACGGATAAAGGCTGCCTGGTCGTTGGCAGCGATAGCAGCCAGCAGATTATCGGTCATGGGTTCCGCCGAAGCCAGAATCCGGTCGCGGGCTTCGCCTTCAAGGGTTTTGGAACTGGCGCAGCCAGCCGCCAGGGTCATAAACACCAGCATGAGTAGTGTGACTGTGAGCAATAGGCGCGTGTTAAATTTCATTTTTTTACCCTGCTTACAATTAGATAGGTTCAAAGCGTGCCGTAAAGTGGCGCATCAGTTTAGGAGCGTAGGTGAAGCGGTAACCTCTTAACTCACTGGCGCGCTCCGCAACCTGCAAGATGACATCGGCAGTATAGTCAAGGTGCGCCTGAGTGTAAACCCGGCGGGGGATGGCAAGGCGGACAAGTTCCAACTTCGGATAATCAACCTCACCGGAGGGTTCTTCATGCGCAAACATGACTGAACCGATCTCAACGCCCCGCACAGCGCCCTGTAAATATAAGGCTGCCACCAGGGACTGCCCCGGAAACTCACTATGTGGAATATGGGGCAGCAGCCGCCCGGCATCCAGGTAAATGGCATGCCCGCCCGCGGGCTCGAAAATGGGGAAACCGCCATCCAGCAGTCGCTGACCAAAGTAAGCAGTTTGCGCCAGTCGATAAGCCAGATAATCTTCCTCCAGACCTTCACGCAATCCCACCGCCAGCGCATCCAGGTCACGTCCGGCTAGTCCGCCATACGTAAGAAAGCCTTCGCGCTGGATAAGTTCGTTGCAAACTTGCTGGAACAGGTCATCGCTGCGTATAGCTAAGAACCCCCCAATATTGACCATNNNNTTGATAAAGTAGGCGTTTTCAGCATAGCGGCAGCAATCGATGAAGAAAGGGATGCCATAGCGATGGTACACATCTGCTACGGCGCGGATATTTGCCAGCGATACAGGCTGTCCGCCGGCTGCATTATTCGTGATGGTCATGGTGCCGAAAGGAATATTTTCTGCGCCGGTAGCCTCAATGAAGGCAACCAACTTATGAATATCCATGTTGCCTTTGAATGGGTGTTGGCTGGTGGGTTCATAGGCTTCGTCGATAGCCAGGTTGACCGGCTTACCGCCGCGGGCAAGGATGTTGCCCTCTGTTGTATCAAAGTGGGTGTTGGAGGGGATGGACAGTCCCGGTCGGACCAGCAAGTGAGCCAGGATGTTCTCAGCCGCACGACCCTGGTGGGTGGGCACAAAGTGCTCAAACCCAAAAATGTCTTGCATTGCGTCTGCCAGGCGGTAGAATGAACGGGCGCCGGCATAGGACTCGTCACCTGAGAGCATGGCAGACCATTGCGCCTGGCTCATGGCGCCAGTGCCAGAATCCGTCAGCAAATCAATATAGACATCCTCTGCGCGCAGGGCAAAGACGTTATACCCGGCGGCTCGCATGGCAGAAAGACGCTCAGCAGCTGAGATCAGGTGAATGGGTTCAATCATTTTGATACGGAAGGGTTCGGCAGGATATTGGGGCATGGGACCTCCAGAGATCTGGGAATAAAAATGACTAATTTAGTTTAGCATCAATTGAGAAGGTTGAGTAGCGTCAACCGTCATAAGTGACAGTGAGGTGTCTCATGGATGAATTGCAAATATAATGGGTAAATTCAACCGCCGTAAATATTCTAAATAAGGTTGGTGAACAGAACGGATGATTATCTGAGGGGTTATCCTTACTAGCAATTTCGACGCACAATTTTATTTGGTCTGATATGGTAAAATCTTATNNCTGTAGAAAAACCAACAAAACGGTCGCGTTGGTCGTGGTATTTTTATGATTTTGGTAATTCAGCCTATGCTGCTGTCGTCCTGCTGGCTGTTTATTCTGCTTATTTTAAAGGCTCAGTGGTGGGTGGTGCGGAAGGTACGCGTCTGTGGGGTATATCACTGGGAATTGCGGCAATCGTTGTTGCGATTCTTTCGCCTATCCTGGGAACAATTGCTGATTTTTCCAAAGCGAAGAAGAAGCTCTTATTCATCTTTACGGCAATTGCCATTATCTTCACCGCGTTGCTTTTCTTTGTGCAAAAAGGCGATGTGGTTATGGGGATGTTGTTCTTTATCCTGGCAGAAATTGGTTATCGTGCTGCCCAGGTGTTTTATGATGCTTTACTCGTTGATGTAGCCACGCCTGAGACAATAGGTTCAGTTTCTGGCAAGGGTTGGGCAGTGGGCATGCTGGGTGGNNTTTGCCATTTCTGCTATTCCTACATTCAGGTGGGTACGCGAGATCAAAGAACCGGAGAAGTTGCCCACGGGTGAAACCACGTTCGCTTTCGCATTCAAGAAGTTGGCATCCACCTTCCGCGATGTGAAGCACTACCGCGAATTTATCAAGTATATGGTGGCTTTCTTAATCTATAATGACGGCATTATGATGCTGATGGATTTTGCTGCCATCATTGGCGCTACCCTGTTTGGCATGCAGCAAACCCAACTTATTATGTTCGTCATCCTCATCCAGGTAACAGGAAGTGCTGGCGCCTTGTTATTTGGACGAATATCCGACAGGCAAAGCAGCAAGGAAGCCATCATTATTTCCCTTCTGATCTTGATTGGTGCAGCAACAGCGCTTTTCTTTATCAAGGACGTTGTCTTGTTCTTNNCCGCCCAGCAAAACCACCGAATTCTTTGGGTTCCTATCGGTGGCAGGACGAACTTCAACATTTGTCGGTCCGTTGGTTTTCGGCACCATTCAATTCCGCGCCCACAATTGGTATGTCAATCATGGCGTAGACTCATTATTAGCAGAGAACTATGGGCTGCTGTGGGGGGTGGGCTCCATCTTGCTGTTCCTGGTGGTTGGAATGGTGCTTTTATTGTTTGTCCGGCGGGTGACGCTAGCAGAGCCGATGGTTCATGAAATTTCGGATTAATGGGATCAAAAACGACCAATAATGGACACAAATATTAAGTATCCGCGACGCCTCTTCGTCCGAAAAATCCTGCGAGCAGGTATTGCGTTGGCATTTAAGGTGTTGGCGACCATTCAGAAAGTTGATGAAGAGAATATACCCGATGGCGGACCTTTGTTGGTGGTGGGCAACCATTTCCATTTTTTGGACCCCTTATTGATGATCTACGCAGCGCCCTGGCCTTTGGAGTTCGTAGGCGGTGCAAAACTACCCAACGCCCCGTCCTCTGTGCATTTTTTGCAGCGGCTATTTGGGGTTATTCCTACCAATCGCGGAGGACAATCGCGGGGAACTTTACGCATGGCTGAATCCGTGCTCAAGCAAAAAGGCGTCATAGGAATATTCCCAGAAGGTGGCAGCTGGGCAACTGTACTGCGTCCTGCCCGCCCGGGCACTGCCTTCCTGGCTTGGCGGACGAATGCCCTCATCCTGCCAGTTGGGATTGATGGCACAGTGGGCTTTTTTGATAAGGTCAGGCGTGGCGAACGCGTGAAAATCACGCTGAAATTTGGCAAACCTTATGGACCGCTTAATTTGGATGGTGCAACAAAGCCGGGTAGAGACGAGTTGGATGAAATCGGACATCTCATGATGCGCAAAATTGCTGAATTAATCCCCCCCGAGCGGCGGGGATTTTATTCCGATGACCCGGCTGTGCGAGAAGCTGCCAGGGGAACAGAGATCTACCCCTGGGCATCCGTTAGCGAGCTTTAGAACTGCTCTTTCTGCGAAAAACCGGCATTTGCCGGTTTTTTTGTTGTACAAACCTGATAGAAATTAAACCTATAAGATATATTAAGTACATACTTGACAAAATATTAATATATGTCTATAATAGTTTCATAATAATAAATAGGTTATTGATTAAACGTAAATGGAGGGACAAATGGATAAAATATTCAAACTCGCACCTGAAATGAAAATTACCCTTAAGGCGGCAGGAGACCTCTCATTAGTTGTCGGTCAGCCGGACCAGCTGCTCATTCGAACCTCACGGGCTGAACAGCTTAATGTCGTCCAGGGTGATTCAGAGGTACGGGTTTTTTGCCTGAACGATGCTGAAATTGAGGTTCCAGCGGACATACCCATCACAGTTGAAAAAGTTAGCGGCGATTTGGTGGTTGTGGATTCAATTACTGAAATTCGCGCGGTCGGTGGAGATGTCGCTATAACCGGGGGGTCTGTGGCGCTTAACCGGGTGGGCGGTGATGTGCTGGTGCGTGATGTACAGGCGCTGCAAGTCCGACAGTGTGGTGGCGATTTTACAGGACGGGATGTGGGTGACTTAACCCTCGAAAACGTGGGTGGTGATGTATTTGCGTTGACGACGAGCGCTCATGGTTCAATTAACATCGGGGGTGATCTGGTACTGGTTTTAGGCACAGTCCCCGAAGATTTCAGCGTCCACGTCGGTGGTGATGTCAAAGTATTTTTACCATCAGGTATCAATTGCAACCTGTCACTCCTGACAGACAGCAGCGATGTGGAACTGAACCTGGGGGGTGTTGCTGAATCGCTGGAGATGGAAAGTCAAATTGAGAGAGTCCTGGGCGAGGGCGGTCCGAAGATCAGTATCATCGCAGGTGGCGATGTCATGATTACCGACCAATCCTATTCAGAGAGTGGTGCAGATGACATATTCTCTGACCTGGACGTTGAACTGGATTCCATGGTGGAAGATATCAGTCGGGAGGTACGGATTGATGAGCGAGTGGCTGCCCGACTGGATTCAGCAGCCCGGCGGGCTGAAGAAGCAGCCAGGCGAGCAGAACAACGTATACAGGCAGCCATGCAGCGGGTAGACAGCCGTCATGGCATGATGCCTGTGCCACCCATTCCTCCCATCGCACCGAACCTGGGAGGACGCCCTCCATTGGCACGTAAAAGTGCGTCAAATGAAGAACGTCTGCTCATCCTGCAAATGCTGGCTGAACAAAAAATAACCGTCGAAGAGGCGGAACAATTGCTTCAGGCACTGGAAGGTGTAGATTGAACGATTTGAACCTGGTAGAAAAACGTCGTGATATCTTACGCCAGGTTGCTGAGGGTTACCTCACAGCGCAGGAAGGTGCAGCCAGGCTTGATCAATTGGAGTCAGGTGCCGGCACATTGACCAGCGAACAGTTGTCATCCGGAGATGATCCTGTGAGAGTGTCACAACCCGACCTCCCCATTACTGCATCGCACGGCTCAGGTGGTGCGCGGGCGGTCTGGAGTTTGGTGCTTTGGGCAGGTGTAGCCCTGACAGTCGCCTCCAGCTATTGGATGTATTTAGCCTGGCAGCAAAAAGGATTTGGCTGGGGATTTTGGTTGTCCTGGTTGCCATTTCTGCTGGCAGTTGGATTGATCATATTGGGCGTCCAGCTGCAGACTTCACCCTGGCTTCATTTACACGTCAAACAAAAATCAGGCAGCAAGCCTGAGCGCATAGAATTGCATTTTCCCCTGCCAATGGATTTGGCGATTGGTATCCTCAGTTTTGCTGAACCTTTCCTGCCATCACAGGTTCGCGAAAAACATCTCCGGGACATGTTAATAGACATGCGCGGCGCATTTCATCCCGGTGAGCCCATGCAGGTGATGGTGGATAACGAGGACGGCGAGCAAGTAGAAATATATATTGGCTAAAGTGAGAACTTCATCGCCCCCGATTACATATGGTATCGGGGGTTTTTCGTTATAATGCCTGTTATGATTAAGCAATATCAATTTTGGGCATTGGGGGTTG
>DFYN01000076.1:21662-23311 GCA_002383615.1 Anaerolineaceae bacterium UBA4081 | reverse complement strand
CTACCCGCCAAATGCCATCGTCGGGTGCCGGACAAAACGCGGAACCCGACCTACACAGGCATGTGGATCAAATTAAATCGGAGTGGTTGTTTTCAAAGGCAGGCACAGATTGCTTACCGCTAATCGCTAACCACTCATCGCTATCTGCTATATCGTCAGCACAATAATGCCGGCAATCGTCAACAGCATGCCCAGTCCGCTCTTAAGTGTCAATACCTCAGTACCCATCATCAACCCCATCAGCGCGCCAAATAACGGCGAAGTGAAGGCAATCGGCATGACTTTGTTAAGCGGAGCACCCTTCAAGGCAGTGTAAAAACACAGCATGCCCACTGCCCCTGCCACAATTCCACCGCCAATGACCATGTAAAGCAGTGCTTTGGTGCCGGCTTGCGGCAATGTCTTCCATTGCGGAAAAGACGCAGCGCCCAGGATAATCAATGCCACCCCTGTTCGAATGGTGATTCCCATGGTTGGCGACAGGTTGCCGAGGTGCAGCCCCTTTTTCTCAAAGTAACCGCCCACACCCCATGCAATCGCAGTCAATAATGCAAATAATTGTGGTTTCATAAACTACCCTTTCGACTGAATGTGAAATAAGAATCCCAATCCACCGACCAATCCTTTGGACGATACTCTCCGCTGGAGGTGTGTTGGACATACTTGCCTGTGTATTCTCCTCGCTGAACTTTCGTCACCGCTTCGACCAGCCGGTCTACATCCGAAATTGAGTTATACAATCCAAATGAGATCCTCACCATACCCGGCACTTCGGAACGATCCTTGGCAATGATCATTTGCCGAACCCGGGTCGATTCCTCCGAATCCACATGCATCAAGTGCAGCACATATGGGTGCGCACAAAAGCAGCCATTTCGGACGCCAATTCCAAATTCAAAGCCCAGAACGGATGCCATCAGAAAATGGGAGACGCCTTCTAAGTTAAACGGAATGACTCCGAGCCGGTCAGCTGCACGACCCGGGTCACGGTCGCCATAAATATGGATACCGGGAATGCTTTGGAGCTTGGTCAATGCATAACGGGTCAGATCCGCTTCGTGATGGGCAACAACATCCATGCCAATTTCGTCCAATGCCACCTCGGCTGCTGCCAGTGCGATTGCCCCAACGGTGTTGGGACTGCCAGCTTCATCCCTTTCAGGCGGTTCAGACCAGACCACATCATCTATCGTCACGATTTCCACTTCCCCCCCACCGCGCATATCCGGAATACCATTCTCGAAAGTATCGCGTCGTCCAATTAACGCACCGCAACCAAAGGGCGCATACATTTTGTGGGCTGAAAGAGCTACGTAGTCAAAGTGGGCTGGGTCATCCAACGGCAGCATTTGAACTTTGCGATGGGGCGCCAGCTGGGCACAATCGACCAGGATTTGTGCACCGGCTGCATGCGCTTTTTCCGCCAAACGCCTTGCAGGCGAGATGAAGCCGGTCACGTTACTCGCCCCACTGAGCGCCACCAGAGCTATCCGCCCATGATAGATCTGTATTTGCTCATCAAAATCGGCTTCATCAATGCGACCCTCTGAGGTTAATTTGATGTGAACCACTTTTGCCACACCGCGCCATGGCAAATCATTCGAATGATGCTCAAGTGTGCTGACTAAAACAACGCTGCGTTCCTCAGC
>DFYN01000076.1:17734-21573 GCA_002383615.1 Anaerolineaceae bacterium UBA4081 | reverse complement strand
CTGAGAATTCCTCCACTGCCTTAAGAACAGCCCGCATGGGTGGGGTGGATGCAGCATTATCCAGGTTGATATACGATGTGTGTGTACCGTCCAATAATGGAACTTGTACGTCTGAACCCACAAACAAATCACGGAAATCGCGCAAATTTGACAATGAAAACCCTCCCAAAAAGTGGTGACAACCAATTGGCTGAAAGTACTTGTATTAGAGGCTCAATGTCTGTATAATGTGGGTAGAAGTGGTGAAAAGTGGGTAATATCTGAACGCCGGCAATAAGCCAGGCGTTCAGCAATTAAAGGAGGATTAGAACGTATGTTCCTTGGGCAGTACGAGCACAGCATTGATGACAAAGGGCGGATGACCATTCCGTTCCGTTATCGCGAACTGCTCTCCGAGGGCGCTTACATCACCCGCGGGTTCGACCAGAACTTGATGGTGCTAACCGCTGCCTCCTTTCAAAGAATGTCTACCCGAATTAACCAACAAAGCATCACCGACCCTAATGCGCGAGCGCTCAAACGTATGATCTTTGCGCATGCGGATGCAGTCGATGTTGATAAGGTTGGTCGTATCCTTATCCCGCAGTACTTGCGTGATGACGCCCTGCTGAAAGACTCAGCCATGGTGATTGGCGTCAGCGACCATTTCGAAATCTGGGCACCAGCTTTGTGGGTAAAGCAACTGGAGTTGCTGGATAACCCAGAGGTGAATTCAGCGCGCTATTCCTATCTGGACCTGACCACGGAATAATCCATGACAACCGCCAGAAATGGGGAGCGCCAGCCGCACCTGCCCGTACTTTACCAAACCATTATACACGCATTGCAGCCTGCATCTCCAGGTAAGTACGTGGATGCAACTGTTGGCGCAGGTGGACATGCCTGGGGTATCTTACAGGCAAGTTCACCAGATGGGAAGCTGTTGGGTCTCGATTTGGACCCTCAAGCATTGGCTTTAGCTGGCGAGCGACTTGCTGAATATGGTCCAAGGGCTGTGTTAGTACGAGCATCCTATACTACTCTGACTGATCAGTTAGATAAGCTTGGCTGGAAGTCAGTAAATGGGATTCTGATTGACCTGGGTGTGTCGTCTATGCAATTGGACACGGCTGAACGCGGTTTTTCGTTCCTGAGGGAGGGTCCGCTGGACATGCGCTTTGATCCTGGTCAGTCCCGGAGCGCTGCAGACCTGGTGAATACGCTGCCGGAAAGTGACCTGGCAGATATTATTTTCAGATACGGCGAAGAGACAGCCAGCCGCCGAATTGCACGAGCAATTATTGCCAGTCGACCCATCAATACGACCAGCGAGTTGGCTGAGGTCATTAGTGGAGCAGTTGGCGGTAAAAGAGGAAAGGTTCACCCCGCCACCCGGACTTTTCAAGCGTTGCGGATGGCAGTGAACGAGGAACTTCAGACATTGGAAGTTTTTTTGCCGCAAGCAGTGGCTTCACTGGCACCCGGAGGACGTTTGGCGGTCATTGCGTTCCATTCGCTGGAGGACCGCCTGGTAAAACAGTACTTCAAGAAAGAAAGCAGCGATTGCATCTGCCCGCCTGAACAATTGGTATGCACCTGCAATCATCATGCGCACATCAAGTTGGTCAGCCGCCATGCAATTATGGCGGATAACGAAGAAGTCAAACGCAATTCGCGTTCTCGTTCAGCGAAGTTGCGTATTGTGGAGAAACTGGAACTGGCATGAAACGCGCACAGACTCGATACGAAAGGCGTAGAGCTGAGAGGAAGCCTTCAGCGGCGTCTGTGCGTCCCACTCAAGCGCATCACCAAGCACCGTGGCGGTTACAGGTTCAATCCCTGGGGGTCATCATGCTAATTGCCGTTAGCCTGGTTCTGGTAGCGGCTGTCTACCTCTCAATTTCCCTGCAAGCTGGCAAAGCAGGGGTCGAGGTTCAACAACAAAGTTGGACAAAGTCTGAACTTATTCGCCGAATTGATGATTACCGTGCACAACTGGCAGATCTAACCGCAAATTCCAATATGGAAAAGCGAGCAGCGGAGATCGGTTTCCGGCAGGTATCTCCGGAAGATATTGAATACATCATCATCCCAGGTTACCCTGGCAGGCAACCCGCCATCCTTGCGCCTCAACCCGGGAGCGTGCTGCCAAACACGTCCATCATCAAACCGACATATCGCCAATCCCTGTGGGAATGGCTGTTTCAAGGCTGGCAGTCTTCCAGCGCCTCATCGGGAGGCATGCCATGAACCTGCGCAAGGTTGACCGTCCCCTGGGGCTCACTGTCAGCTTGACAGTGTTCATTGCATTGATTATCTTCCGCATCCTTTACGTTCAAACAACAGTCAAGGCTCAGAATTTGGCAATTGGTGGTACGGACGGGAGTGTGACTGAAGAAACTGCCAAATTACAATCCGTGCGCGGCAGTATCTATGACCGCTGGGGGAGCCTGTTGGCAGGTAACCAATTGGTATACGAGGTAGCGGTTGACTTGCGGAAAATTGATGGCAACGAGCAAGACCTTGCCATGACCCTCTCCTCCATTCTCAACCTGGATTTCAACGAAGTCCTGAGCCTTGTGAACCAGAAACCAACCGATGGGCGAATTAATGTGACCATCGAACGACGTGCGACAAGTGCACAGGTCCAACAGTTAAGCGACATTCTGCGGGACACGGACCCTGCTTCTCCTAATCTGGCAGGTATCAATTGGTTCCCGTACTTACAAAGGGTGTATCCCGAAGGAGAGCTGGCTTCCACACTCCTTGGTTATGTTCCATTCAACCACGACTCGCGGGTCGGATACTTTGGGGTGGAAGAGAAACATAACAACCTGCTTGCCGGCAAAGAGAAAATCGTCACCTACAACCTGGATCCATATAAAACCGATGCCCTGCCAGACATCCCTCCCGGCGCCAGCATTATCCTGACCATTGACCGCGAAATTCAAGCAATGGCAGAAAAGAAACTGGATCAGGCGTTAGCATCGACTAGAGCTCAATCTGGCACGATTATTATTGAAGACCCNNGACAATAAACCCGGTATGGTCATACCATTCAATAAAGCCATCACGGGAACATACGAACCTGGTTCTGTTTTTAAAGTTCTAACCATGGCTGCGGCGTTGGATAGCGGTCTGGTCACACCAGACACCACCTACCTGGAAACAGGTGTGATCGAAGTAGGTGGCGTGCAATTCTATAACTGGGATAGGGCTGGTCACGGCACCGTCACGATGACGCAGTGCATGCAGCTATCCTTAAATGTCTGCCTGGCTCACCTAGCAAAAGAGATGGGACCTACCACCTTTTATAGTTACTTAGAAGCATTTGGAATTGGTCACCGCACGAATATAGACCTGGCAGGCGAAGCGATATTCCCGGTCAGGATGGATCTGACAAAAGTCACCTCAGATCTGGGGGCTAACGCCTTTGGTCAGGGTATTTCTGTCACCCCCATTCAAATGGTGATGGCAATATCTGCAGTCGCCAATGACGGCAAGATGATGGCGCCGCACGTTATGAAAGCGTTCATCAAGGATGACCAACAAGTCAATATTAATCCTGTGTTGGTGAACACACCCATTTCGGCTGAAACTGCCCACACTCTCACCGAGATGCTAGCCATCTCCTTGGAGAAAGAATCTTCGGATGCACTGGTGGAGGGATACCGCGTTGCGGGTAAGACAGGAACAGCTGAAATCGTGGAAGACGGGCAATACAGCTATACAGAGTACAATGCAAGTTTTGTTGGCTGGGGACCAACAGATGACCCACGTTTCCTGGTGTACATCTGGCTTGAACGACCACGCAGCGCTATTTGGGGTTCTGTTGTCGCTGCACCTTTATTCAGTGAAGT
>DFYN01000076.1:516-17721 GCA_002383615.1 Anaerolineaceae bacterium UBA4081 | reverse complement strand
AAACACCCTGACGCCAGGCTGAACATCAGTGAGGCGGCTGTGGATTCGCGTCAGATAATTCCCGGCGCTCTGTTCATCCCATTGCCAGGAGGACGGACCGACGGTCACGAATTTGTGTCAGACGCATTTAATCGCGGTGCATCCCTGGCATTTATCAACCAAGATATGCCTGGCAGCCCCTTCCCAATTGTGGACCTTCGCACCGGATTCTCTGAGTTATCTACCTTACCTTCCGCTCCATTTTGTCTGAGAGTAAATGACGCGTTGGAATCCTTGCAGAAAGTGGCTGCTTTCTGGCGTCGTAAACACAACATCCGGGTTATCGGCATTACTGGAAGTGTCGGTAAATCTTCGACCAAAGAATTAGTGGCAGATGTGCTGGGGCAGCGCTATCGCACCTTGCGCAACCCGGGTAATTTGAACAATGAAATTGGCTTACCGCTCACCCTTTTACGCCTTGGCGCCGGGTACGAGCGTGTGGTTTTAGAAATGGGTTTCTATTTTCCTGGTGAAATCACATTCCTGTGTGATATTGCCCTTCCAAGTGTTGGCGTGGTCACCAATGTGGGCACTGTCCACGCTGAACGAGCGGGATCTCAAGAAGATATTGCGCGCGGAAAAGCAGAATTGCCACAAGCGCTTCCCCCTGCGCCAGAAGGTACCGCCATCTTGAATTATGACGACCCCTGGGTGCGCCCGATGGCTTCGCAAACAAAAGCGAAGGTGATTTATTACGGCATGACGCCAGAAGCCCACCTTTGGGCAGATGACATTGAGGGATTGGGACTGAAAGGCATTCGCTTCCAATTGCATTATGGCGAAGAAACCATTCACATGCGGGTGCCCATGATCGGACGCCATTCCGTGCACACTATTCTTCGCGCAGCCGCAGTTGGTCTGGCAGAAGGGTTGGATTGGAGTGAGATCCTCACCGCCCTTCAAAACAGCAGCAGCCAGTTGCGGTTGGTCACCGTGCGCACCGAAAATGGCGCCTTGCTCCTGGATGACACTTACAACGCCTCCCCTGAATCGACTCTGGCAGCACTGAATCTGTTAAGTGAGTTAAAAGGGCGCCGGGTAGCAGTATTGGGTGAGATGTTGGAATTGGGACAATACGAAGCTGCCGGTCATGAGATGGTCGGTGTTCGTGCCGCTGAGGTTGTAGATCAACTTATCGCAGTTGGATCCCGGGCGCAAATGATAGCCGACGCAGCGCTCCGGTCGGGTATGCCAGTTGATTCAGTCCAATGGGTGGCTACGGTGCCCGAAGCAACCGAAGCCCTCCGGAGCTTGATAAAAGCTGAAGATGTGGTTTTAGTTAAAGGTTCCCACGGATTGCGAATGGGACGCATCATAGCAGCATTGGAGGCAGCCTCATGAAAGAAACAACCCTTTCGATTGCATTGATGGGTCTAAGCTTTATGATGGCAATCATTTGGGGTGGTCCTTTGCTGCGCATATTGCACCATTTCCACATAGGCAAGCAAATCCGGGTGGAAGGTCCAGGTAGCCATATTGTAAAGATGGGGACACCGACAATGGGCGGTGTCATGATCATTTTACCGGTCACGCTCCTGACTGTCCTCATGAACGCAGTTTCGTTAATCGGTCTTAATGTTCTAGGGCGGTCCGTCATTTTGCCCCTCCTGGTCATGCTCGGCTTTGGCTTATTGGGAGCGGTTGATGATTGGGAAGGCATTCGTGGACCAAGGCGTGGGTTAGGCATGCGGGCGCGGACCAAGTTCATATTGCAGGTCCTGCTCGCCCTCGGCGCTGCCATTGCATTGCGATATGTGCTGGATGTTCCGCAGTTGTACTGGTTTGGCGCCGAAGAAGCGATGAATCTGGGTCCCTGGTACATCCCGATTGCGATGTTCTTAATTGTCGGGGCTTCCAATGCGGTCAACTTCACAGACGGATTGGACGGCTTGGCGGGGTTGATTTGCGCGACGGCATTTGCTGCCTATGGTGGTATTGCCCTCATGCAAGGACAAGTATTTGTCGGACGTTTTTGCTTTACCATGGTTGGCGCACTATTTGGCTTCCTGTGGTGGAATGTCCATCCGGCGCAGCTATTTATGGGTGATACCGGCTCTCAACCGCTTGGTGCAGTCATAGCAGTCGTCGCTCTCATGACCGGGCAATGGTTACTCCTGCCTTTGATTATCCTCATCCCTGTCTGCGAAGCCTTCACAGTTGTTTTACAAATCCTGTACTTCAAGGCGACTAAAGGCAAACGTTTGTTCAAGATGGCGCCATTGCATCATCACTTTGAAATGAGCGGCTGGAGCGAAACCCAGGTGGTTCAACGCTTCTGGCTGATTGGTTTGATGGGCGCCATGTTTGCCATGGCGCTGGCGGTGGTGTAAACATGACAAAATGGTCCGGCAAGCGCGTGGTAATTATTGGAGCCGCCCGTCAGGGTCTGGCTCTGGCGCGCTATCTGGAAAAGAATGGAGCGTTTGTAACAGTGAATGACCAGCGTTCCGCCGAGCAGCTGAAAGACGCGATGGATTCCCTGCAATCTACGGCAGTGCGATGGGTCGTGGGTGGTCATCCACTCTCCCTACTTGATGGAACAGATTTGGTGGCAGTTTCTGGTGGTGTACCCTTGACTTTGCCCATCATTCAAGAAGCTCAAAAACGCGGTGTGCCGTTAACCAATGATTCACAAATCTTTATGTCCGAGGTCCCCTGCCCGGTGATTGCCCTGACCGGTTCAGCCGGTAAAACGACCACGACCACCCTGGTTGGGCGCATGGCGAAAACTGCAGTTCCCGCACCTCGCCAGGTATGGGTTGGTGGGAATATTGGCTTGCCGTTGATAGAGAAAGTGGACGTGATGGGCAGCGATGATGTCGTCATTCTGGAACTATCCAGTTTCCAATTGGAACTGATGACCTATTCACCACATATTGCCGCAGTATTAAACATCACTCCCAACCACCTGGACCGGCACGGCACGATGGAAGCCTATACATCTGCCAAAGCCCGCATCCTGGAATTCCAGCATCCGGATAGTTTGACTGTATTGAACCGCGAAGACTCCGGCTCGTGGAGTCTGCGGGGAATGGTTAAAGGCAAGCTGGTCAGTTTTGGATTGGCTCAGCCGCCGGCTGGTGAAAATGGCACCTACGTTTCCAATGGTTACCTCTGGTTGCAAGATGGCGAGCGTCAGACCAGGCTATTTGAACAGGATGCCATTCAACTGCGTGGTCAGCATAATTTGGTCAATGTCCTGGCTGCATGTGCAATTGCGTATGCTGCCGGGTGGGATGCCAACGCCATGTTGGCAGGCGTGCAGGATTTTCGCGGCGTAGCCCACCGCCTGGAATTGGTGCGTGTGTGGCATGGCGCTGCCTGGTACAACGACTCCATTGCGACAGCGCCGGAGCGGACAGCAGCTGCCATTCGCGCATTCAATGAACCGCTGGTGTTGATGTTGGGTGGACGTGATAAAAACTTGCCATGGGAAGATTTAGCTGAATTAATCCATCAGCGCGTAGAACATGTCGTGTTATTTGGCGAAGCTGCGCCTAAAATCGCGCATGTCCTGGGTGAGATTCGACCTTATCAGTTGCCTCACACGATACAAAATGTGGGTAACCTGCGCCAGGCAGTGGAAGCTGCAGCCAAAGTCGCGCAACCGGGACAGGTAGTTCTCCTTTCCCCTGGTGGTACCAGCTACGACGAGTTTAAGGATTTTGAAGAACGCGGTGAAAAATTCCGTGAATTGGTGAATGAACTCCTATGATTAACGGTGCTGTACGACCTAAAACGAAATCCAAGCCGCGCCCATTGCATCTGGCGGTTAATTTGCCCATTGTCATTGTTTGTGCCTTGATGCTGCTATTTGGNNAATTACCCACTTCCTGGGCAGGCAAATTTTGTTTGCGTTCGCAGGATTAATCATTGCCGCTGCTCTCTATCTGGTCAATTATCAAACCTGGGCAAAATTTATCATCTTTGGTGTAGTGGCGGTTGCCATATTGATGCTCATCGCCAGATTCGCTCCGAAGACAGCAGAAGGAGCCTCACGGGGTATTTGGGAAGGCTCCATTCAACCAGCTGAATTTGCCAAGTTGATTGTGGTCATCTATCTCGCCATTTGGATTACATCCAGAAAAGATGACCTCAACTCATGGGGGCTGGGATTCTTACCATTAATTGTGATAGTGGGATTCATGGCTGGATTGGCTGCCATTCTGCCCGATTATAGCGCTTCTGCAACCATTTTCCTGCTGGGCATAATGATGTTCTTCCTGGGTGGTGGTCAATTCCTGCAATTAATTGTCAGCGGTGCGGCTATGTTTGTGGCAGCCTTTGGAGTCTATTTCGTCAACGATACCATCCACAATCGTCTGTCCACATTCTTCTTCGGCATAATGGACCCCACGCGCAGCGCTGAACAGGTTCGTTGGGCGTTTGAAGCGATCATCAATGGCGGGATTTTCGGAATGGGTATTGGACGCTCCTTGACCAAGTACCTGGGTTTGCCCGTCGCCCACACAGATAGTATTTTTGCCATCATTATTGAAGAAACCGGTTTGATTGGAGCGCTATTTGTCATCGCTTGCTTTGTATTCCTGCTCTGGAGTGGGCTCAAGGTTGCCCGCCAGGCTCCTGATCCGCTCGGTAAACTGCTCGCACAGGGCATCACATTTTGGATCGTTATTGAGGCTGCCATCAATATGGGAACCATGGTCGGGATTGTTCCGATTGCAGGCAACACCCTGCCCCTAATCTCTTACGGTGGTTCCAGTTTGGTAACCACCATGGCAGCCATCGGAATCCTGCTCAATATCTCACGGCAAGGGTTGACTGCGAAAGCCGAAACTGAAGGAGGCACATACGGTGCGGTTATTGATTTGCGCCGGGGGGACCGGCGGCGGAGTATATCCCGCCCTAGCCGTCCTGCAGGCACTCAAAGGTGAGGATGTGACCGCCCTCTGGGTAGGTGGTATGGGTGGTATGGAAGCCGATCTGGTGCAACACGCTGGAGTGGCTTATGAAGCCATACCGGCTGCCGGCGTCCATGGGGTTGGGCTGCGTACGTTACCTGGCAACATCTCTCAACTTGCCCGGGGTGTCTTTGCATCCCGCCGCATCCTCAAGCGCTTCAAACCGGATGTGCTCCTTTTTACCGGTGGTTATGTGGCAGCGCCGATGGCTGTAGCCGGAGCCCGTATCCCTTCTCTGCTCTTTGTCCCGGACATTGAACCTGGGCTTGCACTCAAATTCATATCCCGTACATCGAGAGTGATTGCAGTGACTGCCGAAGAATCGCGAAAATATTTCTCGACGAATAAAGTCCTCGTTACCGGTTATCCTGTTCGGGATGATTTGAAGCGGTGGACTAAAGTGGAAGCCCGAAAAATACTTGGATTACACGCAACCAAGCCCACCCTGCTGGTATTTGGCGGATCCAAGGGAGCTCGTTCCATCAACCGAGCCGTCGCAGCCAACTTGAATGCGCTTATGGAATTGGGAATTCAACTTGTCCACATCAGCGGCGAGTTGGATTTCGCAGAAGCATCCACTGCGGGTAAGAACCTTTCTGCAGACCATCAATCACATTATCACCTTTACCCTTACTTACATGAAGAAATGGGGGCTGCACTGGCTTCTGCTGATTTGGTTGTCTCACGCGCTGGAGCATCCGCCTTGGGTGAGTACCCCGCCTTTGGATTGCCGGCGGTGTTGGTGCCCTACCCTTACGCCTGGCGATACCAAAAAGTGAATGCAGATTATCTGGCATCTCAGGGAGCTGCATTAATTCTGCCGGATGAAAAGCTAACAAGTGATTTGCTCACAACCGTACACACTTTGCTTGCCAACCCATCCCGCTTGGCGCAGATGGGCGCAGCCATGTCCCATCTGGCAAAACCAAACGCGGCGGCAGAAATCGGGCAGCTACTGCGCAACCTGGCAACTGGAAGAGGAGCTTCTCATGGTTAGTCTGGATGTCATTTTCTGGGGATTCACTATCCTTTTCGCCCTCATTGGCGCAACCCGGGGATGGGCGAAAGAATTGATAGTCCTGTTTAGTGTCATCCTGGGACTATTTATTCTGACTGTTCTAGAAAAATTCATTCCGTTTGTTCAGGCATTAGTCCTTTCGGCGCCCCTGACCCTGTTCTGGATTCGAATTGGGCTGTTGAGCGTCCTCGTTTTCTTTGGATACCAAACGCCGAATATCGCCAAGATGTCCAACATGGGTACCCGCCTGGATCGCGAAAAAGTGCAAGACTCACTCTTAGGTTTGTTTATAGGCTTCATAAATGGGTTCCTCATCGTCGGTTCCATGTGGTACTTCATGCACCTGGCGAACTACCCCTATTCAATCATCAAAGCACCTGACGCAGTCATGGGGGCAAATGCTCTGCGGCTGGTTCCATTCCTTGCGCCAGCCTGGCTTGGATCGCCAATGATTTACTTTGCTGTGGCTGTCGCATTCGTTCTCGTGATTGTGGTGTTTATCTGATGAAACATGTTCACTTGATTGGAATTGGTGGTACCGGACTTTCGTCCATCGCCCGCGTCCTGATTGAGATGGGATATACAGTCAGCGGGTCCGATCGGACTGATTCGGCTCAGCTTAACGACTTACGCCAAATCGGCGTCACCGTCTATGTAAGCCACCATGCCAGTCAGGTAGCTGAAGCCGACTTAGTCATTCGTTCATCTGCCATTCCAGACGACAACCCGGAAGTGCAAGCAGCCCTTGCCCTGAATATCCGTGTCCTCAAGCGGAATGAATTCTTCAATGAATTCTTGCGCGACCGGCAAATGATTGCTGTGGCAGGGACACATGGCAAGACCACCACTACAGCTATGATTGCCTGGATGCTTACCCGCTTGGGGTTGGAACCCGGATTTATTATTGGCGGTGTGGCACGGAACCTGGGCGTAAGCGCTCGAGCTGGAAAAGGCGCCCCCTTTGTCATTGAAGCCGATGAATACGACTACATGTTCCATGGATTGCACCCCACTTTTGCTGTCATCACGATGGTTGAGCACGATCATCCAGATTGTTTTCCCACCCCTGCCCTTTACCTGGATGCATTTAGGGGATTTGTTCAAAACATTGTGCCGAATGGTTCCCTGATTGTCTGTAAAGATGACCCTGGCGCGGCAGCCATGGCGCTCAGCGTTCCACCACATGCACAATCGGTCACCTATGGCTTTGAACGGTCTGCATTATATCGTGCCGAGAAAAGAACCATGACCTCGACCGGTTCACATTTCTATCTCATCAATGAATGTGCGACGCATGTTATGCCGTTAGCCGAAGTGAAACTTCAATTAACCGGAGAACATGTCATCCGGGATGCTCTGGCTGCCCTCACAGTTGCCCACCGCATGGGGTTGCCCATGCAGGCTGCTGCGGATGCGTTGGGTGAATTTGTGGGCACTGGACGGCGCTTTGAAGTCATCGGCGAGGCTGCAGGTATGGTATTTATCGATGACTATGCGCATCATCCAACCGAGATCCAGGCAACTTTGGCGGCTGCCCGCCAAAGGTATCCTGATCGACGGATCTGGGCTGTCTGGCAGCCCCACACCTTCTCTCGAACCCATGCACTGGAGGAACGCTTTGCCTCCTCATTTGACCAAGCAGATCAGGTCATTGTAACGGCAATATATGCAGCCCGTGAAACCAACCCTGGCTATAGTGCAGACGCGGTTGTCCGCAGGATGCATTCCAAAAACACCCGTTACGTGCCTACGTTGGCGGGTGTGAGTAAAACCTTGCTGGCTGAGATGCAACCCGGGGATGTCCTTTTGGTGATGTCAGCCGGCGATGCAAATGAAATCACCCGCAAAGTATATGACGCAATGCACGAAAGGGAGGCTCACCTTGGCTAATCCAACCACAAAATCGCCTCAACAGTTTTCACCTGTGCCAGCGGGCAGTAAAGTAGATACCCGTCCGTTACAACCCAAACAACCTGAATTGCCACAAACCACATTTCTTTCAGGTGAAGAGAAACGCCTGGTGGTTGCTCGAATTATTGACCGATTAAAAGGGAATAACTAAGGTAATCCTATGCCTGTATCAGCGTCGGCTGCACTTTTGAAGGAACTCCGTAACCTGTTTGGTGACCGCCTGCAGGAACATGTCCGCATGGCGTACTACACCACTGCGCGTGTCGGCGGTCCAGCAGACGCATTATTGATCGTGCAGACGATGCAGGAGCTAGAGCAGGCAGCTATCACTTTATGGTCTCATGCAGTGCCATTCCATTTGATTGGCTCAGGATCCAACCTATTGGTCAGTGATAGTGGAGTACGCGGTGTCGTGGTTCTGAACCGCTCGCGCAACGTGAAGATTGATTTGCACAGTAGCACCCCAACTGTTTGGGCGGAATCAGGCGCCAACCTGAGTGGAATTGCCCGGCAAGCGGCATTACGGGGACTGGGTGGGCTGGAATGGGCAAGCACCATCCCGGGAACACTGGGTGGCGCTGTTTATGGTAATGCCGGTGCATTTGGCGCTGATATGGCTGGAAATCTTGTTTTGGCAGAAATCTTGCACTATCCAGAGGGACGGTTGGATTGGACCGCCGCAAATATGGCATACGGATACCGTACATCGCACCTTAAGCGAGACCCTGGCAAGGCTGTCATACTGGCAGCCCGTTTGCAGTTATCGCAAAGCACACCTGAGGCTGTTCAGGCACAGATGAGTGAAAATGCCGAAAAACGTAAGAAGAGCCAGCCCCCTGGCGCCAGCCTTGGCAGTATGTTCAAGAACCCTCCAGGAGAGTATGCCGGTCGTTTGATTGAATCTGCTGGATTGAAAGGCAGCCGCGTGGGTGGTGCAATGGTCAGCCCCGTGCACGCCAACTTCATCATCAACTCAGAGGATGCCAGCGCTGCAGATATCTGGAACCTGATGCAGCACGTCCGTGAAGTTGTGCACCAGAAGTGTGGCATCTTGCTCGAACCAGAAATCGAAACACTGGGTGAATTCCCAGGTAAGGAAAAGACGGCGTCTGCCGTTTAGAAAAAATGACAAAACCAACGATTGCTCTCCTTTTTGGCGGTCGCTCTGGCGAACATGAGGTCTCACTCATGTCCGCCCAGTCCGTGTTAACCGTCTTGGAGAAGTTGGCATATCCGGTCATCCAAATTGGAATTACACATGAAGGTCAGTGGCTTTCAGGACCGAATGCATTGGCGGCTTTCCAATCCGGAGACCTGGCAGAATTGACCCCTGTGAGCATGCTTCCTGCTCCGGATGGCGGAAAGTTGTATCGAGTCTGCCAGCCTGGCTCACCAGATTGCACATGCAAAGTCATGGGCGCATTTGATATTGCCTTCCCTGCCTTACACGGCACATTTGGTGAAGATGGAACCATACAGGGTTTACTTGAGCTTGCAGACGTGGCTTATGTCGGTTCTGGCGTGCTGGCATCTTCCGTTGGAATGGACAAAGCCCTCTTCAAAGACTTGATGCGAACGGCAGGCGTTCCTGTTGCAGCCTCCTGGTTGTTGACTCGCAATGAGATTGAAAGCAATATGGCACAGACGGTTGAGAAAATAGACCAACTGGGACGTTATCCTTACTTTGTCAAACCCGCCAACTTAGGCTCTTCGGTCGGCATCAGCAAAGTTCATCATGCTGCTGAGTTGAATGCAGCCTTGACCCTTGCCGCTGAATATGACCGTCGTGTGCTTGTTGAAGTTGGAATAAACGCCCGCGAGATTGAAGTGAGTGTTCTGGGAAACCAGGAGGTCGCTGCTTCCTTGCCCGGCGAGATTATCCCAACAGATGAGTTTTATTCTTACAACGCCAAATACCTGGATGGGACTTCGCGACTTCTCATTCCAGCTCCTTTGACACAAGCTCAAAGTGACCAAATCCGTGAATTCGCCATGAGAGCCTATCGAGCCGCTGATTGCGCTGGTTTAGCTCGGGTGGATTTCCTGCTGGATAAAGACAGCGGAGAAATATTTATCAGTGAAATCAACACGATGCCTGGATTCACCCGTATCAGCATGTACCCCAAGCTATGGGAAGCATCCGGTGTGTCATATCCAGAACTCGTCGAAAAACTGTTAGCGCTGGCAGTTGAAAGAAAAGCAGACCACGAGCGCACACATTATTGTTATGGGGGGCAGGCATGAAACTTAACCAAACGCGGAACATTTCACCGGCGGACGCAGCACGAGAGCGCCGCAACCAGAAGTCCGCACCTCGCAGCAAACTGGTTGCCCGCCAGGTGACTGCCTCCACTTCTATGGCACGTCCCCAGATTGTAATGCGCAGTAGCAGCGGGGTACTCACAGCTGCACCTCGCACCCAGCCCAAGGCAAGCGCACGCCGGCAAACCTACTACAAAGTCGGTGAGCATACTGAATTACGAATGCCTGCCCTGCCGGTAATCAAAGTGGGCTACCGCCTTGTGTCTGGCATCCTATTCGCAGGGATGACCACCATACTCATCCTGCTACTGGCATCACCCACCTTCCAGGTGAAGGGATTGGGTCTGGCTGGCAATAAACGCATCAACAAAGCAGATGTTGTGGCTGCCTTAAACCTTGAAAATAAGTCCATCTTCACGGTTGACCCGGAGGCAATAGCTTCTGAGTTATCCGTCAAGTTTCCTGAATTTACAGACGTAAGGATATCATTTGGGCTGCCCGCTGAAATTAATATTGCTGTCCGTGAACGCAAACCGGTGCTTGCCTGGGAAACGAACGGCAAGGTCTTTTGGTTGGACGGCGAAGGCGTGGTCATGCCAGCACGGGGTGAAATGGATGCCTTGCTGACGATTCACTCGGACAGCAACGTTCCAACCTTGGAAGAAACCGGCGTTACGAAGGCTGACAAATCAGCAGAGTCTGTTGATAATGCTGCCAAACTGCAGAATTCACTCAGCCGGATTGACCAGGCATTGTTCGTGAAAATCGTCAGGTTTAGCGAAAAAGTACCTGCAGGTGCCTCTTTAACTTACACCCAGGATCATGGGTTTGGGTGGACCGACACCAAAGGACGAACCATTTTTGTGGGCTTTAAACTGGATAACATTGATTTGAAAATGGCGGAAGCCCACACCATTTTGGATGAGTTAGAAAATCGCGGCAAGAACGTGTCTATTTTGAGTGTAGAACACGAACACTCGCCGTATTACAGAGAGTAGGCTGCCATGGATGAACAAATCGTCGTTGGAATAGATATCGGCACAACCAAGGTATGCACCCTGGTTGCCCGCGTCGAGGATGAGCAAGGTTTCCGCGTCCTTGGCGTTGGCATTGAGCCGTCTCAAGGCATCAAGAAGGGGACTGTGGTTGATATCAATGCTGCCACACAATCCATCGGACGCTCCATTGAAAAAGCGCAACGTACTTCCGGTTTGGAAATCACCGGTGCGCTGGTTTCCCTGGCTGGCTCACATGTGTCTTCTGTCAATAGTAAGGGTGTCGTTGGAATTTCAGGCGGCATTGTAGATGAAAGCGACGTCGAACGTGCACTGGAAGCAGCGCAGGCTGTCGCCATCCCCCATAATCGCGAGATTATCCACGTCATTGGACGCGGATTCACCGTGGATGGGCAGGAAGGCATCCACACACCCATCGGGCTGCACGGATATCGCCTGGAAGTGGAAGCCCACATCATCACAGCGGCTGCGGCTACGGTTGAGAACCTCAGACAGTGCGTCCAGGCATGCAACGTCAATGTCGCAAGCTTCGTCCTCAATCCGCTCGCCTCTGCTGAAGTTGTGCTCTCGGAAACTGAGCGGCAAATGGGTGTGGTTGTGTGCGATATCGGCGGCGGCACAACCGACCTGGCAATTTACATTGACGGTGACATCTGGCACACGATGGTCATCGCATTAGGCGGCAACCACGTCACAAATGATGTCGCGCACGGCTTACGCCTGCCTTACGAACAAGCAGAAGTCATCAAGAAACAATATGGATTTGCGCAAGAGTCTGAGATTGGTGAAGACGAAGTCCTCACTGTAAAGGCTTTTGGCGAAGACCGCCCGGTGCAGGTATTACGGAAAGACCTGGCTCATATTATTGAGGCACGGGTTGAAGAAATATTTGAGTATGTTCTGCAGGAAATCAAACGGTCAGGTTATGACGGATTGCTTCCTGCTGGAATGGTATTAACTGGAGGCGCCAGCCAATTGGCGGGCATCCGTCCAGTAGCAAGCCGAGTATTGGGGCTTCCGGTTCGCATCGCAAAACCTGAAAACCTGATCGGGCTTGTCGATCAAATTCAATCACCAGCATATGCCACCAGCGTTGGACTGCTGCAATGGGCAATGTTGATGAATACACCTATCGGGTCCAGGAAACCGTCTGGACCAGGGGGAAAGGGGATTAATTGGGATGACGTTAAAGATTGGCTACGTCGTTTATTGCCGTAAGTAAACGGGATACGGCTGGACTTTCCCGATACTGTTATCAACATCGTATCACTCAAGACTAGAAAGCGGAGGATCAAAATGGAATACAGCGCATCACAACCAGAAGCATTTGCCCGCATCAAAGTAATCGGTGTGGGCGGCGGCGGCAGCAATGCTGTTGACCGCATGATTGACGAAGGCATGGCTGGCATCGAATTTATTGCAGTAAACACAGATGCCCAATGTCTTTCCCACTCCAAAGCTCCCAAGAAAGTCCGCATTGGCGACAAAGCCACACGCGGATTAGGCGCGGGTAGCAAACCGGAAATCGGACGCCAGGCAGCAGAAGAGTCAGCTGAAGAACTGTATGAAGTGCTGAAAGGTGCTGACATGGTCTTCGTCACGGCTGGTATGGGCGGCGGCACTGGAACAGGCGCTGCACCTGTCATTGCCCAGATTGCAAAGGAATTAAAAGCCCTGACCATCGGCGTGGTCACCCGCCCCTTCAAGTTCGAGGGACCCAAGCGCGCAACTTCGGCTGAACAGGGTATTGAGGAATTCAAGAAGCACGCAGACACCCTGATTGTGATCCCGAACGAGCGCTTGTTGCAGATTGTGGACAAACGCGCCGGATTACAGGAAGCCTTCCGCACAGCAGATGATGTATTGCGCCAGGGCATCCAGGGTATCAGCGAACTGATCACCATCCCCGGTTTGATTAACGTAGACTTTGCCGATGTGCGCACTATCATGTCTGAAGGTGGTGCAGCCCTCATGGCGGTTGGTCGCGCTTCAGGTGAAGACCGAGCCAGGATTGCCGCTCAACAGGCAATTGCCAGTCAATTGCTGGATATTACGATCAGCGGAGCGCGTGGCATCCTGTTTAATATCACAGGTGGACCGGGAATGACCTTGTACGAAGTTGACCAGGCAGCCGATATCATCAAGGAAACGGCTCATCCTGATGTTAACCTCATCTTTGGCGCTGTCATTGACCAGTCCATGGGCGATGAAATCCGCATCACTGTAATTGCCACCGGTTTTGAGAACTCTGGCGTACGTGTATCCATGGAAACACCGAAAGTGGATGCAACTCGCAATATTCAACGACCGCGCGGGCAAGAGCCTATTGACCAACCACGAACACCGACTGCGGGTACCTCGATTTATGACCCCATTACCGTTGACACCGGAAATCTTGATATTCCGACGTTCTTGCGTAATCGTACGCAAAAATAGGTAGACAGTAGGTTAAGATCTGATAGCGCATGATGAACAACCCGGCTGAAACAGCCAGGCTCGGGTCCTCCGCCCCGGGTCTGGTTTCAGCTGGTGAATCAACAGAGCTGACTGGTTCGGCTCTGTTGATTTGTTTATTTGGACGGATATCATCAGAGTTATTTAAGAATTCTCATTCTGTCCACCATGAGAAATCACAGACCGTAAATGCAGGGGGACTATTTATATTTGGCAATTTATTCCTACAAATAGCGCTATTTGTATTCTCCTAAAGGCAGATGCCGTAAGACCAAATTAGCAACGCCTGCAATTATATTAAGGATTCTCACCCAAAAGGGTATTGTGATTACAGAACGGATATGCTACAATCATATCCATACATATACTACCAGCCCAATCTCACCCCCCTATATATGGGGGGGATGTCTTTCTTGAAACAGGCAGGTTTGATAAGTAGGAGAAACCACGATGCGCTGCCCTTATTGCCAGCATGCTGACTCCAAAGTCCTGGATACCACCCACGATAATCGCGGTGGTATTCGACGGCGCCGCGAATGTGAATCTTGCCACCAACGCTTTTCAACCTATGAACGCCCGATCCTGGCAACTCCCCTGCTGGTTAAGCGGGATGGTGCACGCGAAGAATTTGACCGCGAGAAGCTAGCCAGGGGCATTCGTATCGCCTGCGCCAAGCGCCCCGTGTCTGCGGCTGCAATTGAGCAACTTGTCGGTGAAATTGAAACTTCTCTTCAAAAACTTGGTCGTGAAGAAGTGAACTCCAGGATTGTGGGAGATATGGTAATTGCCGGTCTCAAGCAGCTTGACCTGATTGCTTACATCCGCTATGCCATCGTGTACCTCCATCTCAATGATTTAAAATCCATTCGCAACGAGATAGACCATTTACTGGAAGGCAAGGAATAACCGTAATGACCGTTCAAAACCACCTCCCACTCGCTGGCATTTTAACGACTCCGCCTATTCCACCCGATTTACCAGCAATTGTTCTAACTGAAAACGCCCGCCAAGTCCTCACCCGCCGCTATGTCCGCCGAGGTCCAGATGGTCAACTGAGCGAGACTGTGGAGGAAATGTTTTGGCGGGTCGCATACCATGTTGCAGCAGTAGAAGAGACCTGGAACACAGACGTCATGGCGCTGGCACGCGAGTATTATCATTTACTCGGTTCGAAATCCTTCTTCCCCAATTCTCCCACCTTCACGGGGGCTGGCACCCCCCTGGGNNATCTTCCAGACCTTAAGGGATGCTGCCCTAATCCAACAAACGGGGGGCGGCAACGGTTTTTCATTTTCCCGCCTGCGCCCAAAAGGGACGCTGGTAACAACCTCCGCTGGTCAAGCTACCGGACCTGTCGGTTTTTTGCGAGTGTACGACCACGCCTTCGGTGAAGTCGCCCAGGGAGGTACACGCCGTGGCGCCAATATGGCTGTACTGCGTGTTGACCATCCGGATGTGGAAGAGTTTATCGCCTGTAAAACGAATGAGAACCAAATTACCAATTTTAATATCTCAGTGGGTATTACGGATGCCTTCATGCGCGCAGTCGAAGCGGATGAAGATTGGCGCCTTCGGTTTCCAGATGTAAAAGACCCCCGTTACAAAGGATTTAAGGGCACCCTCGAACAGGCTGAAGCAGCTGGTATTCCAATTATCACGTACCGGACAGTAAAGGCGCGTGAACTCTTCGCGAAAATCGTCCACCAGGCACACCATAACGGTGAACCTGGAATGCTATTCCTTGACGCCGCCAACCGGGATAACCCTGTACCCCACCTGTATCCCCTGGAAGCAACCAATCCGTGTGGCGAACAATGGTTGGGACCCTACGAAAATTGCTGTCTGGGTTCCATCAACCTGGCTGAACATTGCGGTCCCGATGGCTCCGTGGACTGGGAAGCCCTGCGCCGGACGGTGACGTTATCTGTGCGCTTTTTAGATGATGTGGTGGACGCAAACGCCTACGTTCCGGCAGTCCCCGCGCTCAAAGAAGCTGCTTTGCGCGCACGCCGTATTGGACTGGGGATAATGGGACTGGCTGACATGATGTATCACGTCGGCATCCGCTACGGGTCGCCGGAGGGTCTGGAATTTGCATCCCAGGTCATGGAGTTTGTCCGCTACCATGCCATGGTTACCAGCATAGAACTGGCAAAAGAACGCGGTCCATTCCCGGCAATTTCTGGCAGTATCTATGACCCCCAGGCATTAACCTGGCAGCCACCTTCAGCCATGCTACCTTATGTCCACGATTGGCAACGCCCGGAGCTGAAATGGGATGGGATTATAGAAGACATCCGCCGATATGGAATCCGCAACGCTGCCCAAACGACGATTGCGCCCACAGGAACCATAGCGACTGTCGCAGGATGTGAAGGCTATGGCTGCGAACCTGTGTTTGCGCTGGCGTACACTCGGCATGTCAATGACAATGGCAAGGACTTACAACTTGCTTACGCCAGCCCTGCTTTTGAGCGTGCCCTGGATATGGCTAACATCACGGGTGAAATACGAGCTGGAATTATCGCATCAGTTATGTTGGAAGGTTCCTGCCAACATATCACTGAGCTGCCTGAGGAATTCCGGCAAATCTATGTCGTCTCGCAGGATATTTCTGCCAGTGAGCACGTTGAAATGCAAGCTGCCTTACAAGCCTTTGTCGATAACAGCCTGTCCAAGACCATCAACTTCCCGGCTGAAGCCACCGAAGAAGATGTTGCCACAGCCTACCAACTTGCCTGGAAATTAGGCTGCAAGGGAATTACAGTCTACGTTACAGGCTCACGGGAAAAAGTCGTATTGGAGACCGCCAGCACAGCCTCACGGAATGTAGGAATTGCAGAAGGCGAAGATGACCAACGCCAGCTCCCCATCTGGAGCGAAAGCAAGAAAGCCCGTCCGCGCTACTTAAATGGGTACACCTACACGGTAGAAACGCCCCTGGGGAAAGCATTTATCACCATCAATGAAAATGGCGGTTACCAGCCATTTGAAGTGTTCATTAACACCGCCAAGGCTGGCTCAGACACCGCCGCTGTCAGCGAAGCGATTGGGCGGTTAATCTCCTATATCCTTCGACTTGCCTCACCCATTGAGCCGCGTGCCCGCATGGAAGAAGTGATCCGGCAATTGACGGGTATTGGCGGCGGGCGCTCGCTTGGCTTTGGACCCAAGCGGGTGCGGTCCCTGCCAGATGGCGTCTCCCAGGTCATGGAAGAGTATTTGCAGCAGCGGCAGGAACGGCTCAATGCGATGCCTGCTGCGCTGGTTCCAGATAGCGACCCGGTGGAGGACGAAGAACATCCACAAAGTCAGCCACTGCTGAAGATTGGTGACCTGTGCCCTGAGTGCGGTGAAGCAGCTGTTGTTAATGAAGAAGGCTGCCGTAAGTGTTACGCCTGCGGGTATAGTGAGTGCTAGGGGAATTACCTGGGCGGGAGAATACCTTCCGCCCTTTTTCGTTTAATATCTAGCCTGCCAGAATTGTGCTTTAATATGAATTACCTTTACTCAGGAGATGCTTAATGCAAAAGAAACTCGTCCTCGTGGCTGGCAACATTGGCACTGGCAAGACCTCCCTGAC
>DFYN01000076.1:0-473 GCA_002383615.1 Anaerolineaceae bacterium UBA4081 | reverse complement strand
AAATGGCAAAGGATGAGCGCTCCGCCATCATTGACCGCAGCATCTATGAAGACGCCTACATCTTTGCCCGTGCGCTGCATTCCATGGGCAATGTCACCGAGCGGGATTACCAAACCTATTGGCGACTATACGAATTGATTGTCAAGTCACTTCCCTCACCCGCCCTGCTGATTTACCTCAAAGCGCCTGTCCCGGTCTTGATGGACCGCATCCACAAACGCGGACGGGCAATTGAGGGCGGCATATCCAGTGAATACCTGACATTGCTGGAAACCTTTTACGAGGACTGGCTGGGTGGCTTTGACCTGTGCCCGGTGCTCACCCTGCGCACTGACGACCTGGATTTCGTGCATAAGTCCAAACACCTCAACCTGGTGGTTGAGCGCATCCAGGAAAAATTAACCGGTCGCGAAGAGATTGTATTCTAGGTATGGGCAATTTAGAAAAACAGCAGGTCAGGAATCTGACCTGCT
>DFYN01000122.1:8479-11652 GCA_002383615.1 Anaerolineaceae bacterium UBA4081 | reverse complement strand
CGGCGAGGACGCCGGGCGATCAGGTAGTGGTAATCCCGTCGGCAACCCCGCCGCATGTTATGCATCCTGAAAGTTCCCAAGGGGCGAGACGGTCCCCTTCGGAGATGAAAAGAGCGCGAGCCTCGCCTCGCCCCTTGGATGTGATTAAGGTATTTACGGANNCAAATGTCGCGCCGCCCCAGTGATGACATTCGCCCCTCAAATTCGTGACACTCTACCTATCGGTACAATTGACGGTAAACTTCGCCTTATGTTATCCTTTCATCAGGTAAGTAACCGAACCCAAGGAGTAGAACGACATGACTTACACCATTACGGATGACTGCATCCAGTGCGGCGCTTGCGAAGCCGAATGCCCCGAAAACGCCATCTCTGTCAACGCTGACGGCAATTACGTCATTGACGCGGCGCTTTGCCAGGATTGCGGCTCGTGCGCAGATGTGTGCCCCACCAATGCAGCGCTAAAACTCTAAACCAATTTTCAGTCAACCACCCCCGAAGGCAGCCCAAACGGACTGCCTTCGGCTTGTTTTAATACCACAGGGTATAATCTAATCAGCGAGGTCCCCTATGAAAAAATTCATTGCAGTGGCAGGCAATATTGGCGTCGGCAAATCCACTCTGGTGGAGCTGCTGACCAACCGCCTGGGTTGGCAGCCGTTCTATGAACCGGTGGCTGAAAACCCCTACCTGTCAGATTTTTACGCGGATATGCGCCTGTGGTCATTCCCCTCGCAAATCTTCTTCCTCACCCACCGCCTTAAGATGCATCAAGAATTAATCCGCTTTCCGGGTTCTGTCGTGCAAGACCGCAGCATCTATGAGGACGCCGAAATCTTCGCGCAGAACCTGTATGTGCAGGGCAATATGACTGCCCGGGATTACGAGACTTACCGTGCCCTCTACCTGACCGTCAGCGACTTCCTGCCCCCACCTGACCTGGTGATTTACCTGCGCGCCTCGGTTGAGACACTGCAAGACCGTATTGCCCGCCGTGCCAGAACCTATGAGCAGACGATTGCATCCGAATACCTGCAAAACCTGAATGCGCTTTACGAAAAGTGGATTGGCAGTTTCACCCTCTGCCCGGTGCTCACCGTTCCTGCAGATGACCTGGATTACGTTGCCCATCCGCGCCACATGGAACTAATTTTGAGAAAAGTGCAAGAGAAACTGACCGGGCAGGAAGAAGTGGTCTTCGCTCCGGAAGAATTGACGGACGATTAGGCAATCTGTAAGGAATTAGCGCGGCTCAACCACCAGTTTTATGGCAGTGCGTACTTTGCCGTCTATCTCAACATCCACAAACTCCGGGATGCAAATAATGACAATTCCGTCTTCAGCCAGGTAACCCTTGGCTAATACCAGCGCTTTGATAGCCTGGTTGACTGCCCCAGCGCCAATCGCTTGAACCTCAGCATGTTTTCGTTCCCGCATAATCCCTGCAATGGCTCCAGCAACGGCAGCTGTACGCGAACTGGCTTTCACTTTGATGATGTCCATGGCTCTCCCTCCGCTGAATTCAAGGTTGCAATATCTCTCCGGGTGAGCATTAATTTATTCAACTAAATTGTACAGAGAATTAAGTAGTTTTTCAAGCAGTTGTGTGGTTGTCTACCTCTCCCATGTGTCAATTTCCTGAGCTGGAATCCCAAAAAGCATATGCCACCTCACCCTAATTGTCGCTAATGGCATCCAAGCCTGCCTTAACGATGCCGTCCTTCTAATGTATAATCAAACTGGTTAAACGGAGGTTTCATGGAACTATTTTGGTACGGACATTCCTGCTTTCGGCTCTCTGAACGAGGTTCTGCCTCAGTGGTGTGTGACCCTTATGATGCCATGGCAGTAGGGTATGAACCCCTCAAACTCAAAGCAGATATTGTCACCATCAGCCACAATAAACCTGGACACAATTACCTGGCAGGTGTCAAAGGCGACCCGTACACCATTACCGGTCCGGGTGAATTTGAAATTGGCGGCGTATTCATTACTGGTATCCAGACCAATGGTCATTCAAAAAAGAGCGAAGAAGATCCGCGCAATACCCTGTACATGTTTGATTACAATGGCATTACCATCCTGCACCTGGGTGGTATCAACCGGGTGCCCACCCAGACGGAAGTGGAAGAGCTTGGTCCTATCCATATCGTCCTCGTCCCCGTTGGCGGCGGCACCAGCCTGAACGCAGCCAAGGCAGCCGAAGTCATCAGTCTGCTGGAACCCAATATCGTCATCCCGATGCATTATGCCAATCCCGCATCCATTATTAAACTGGATCCGCTTAGCAAATTCGAAAAAGAGATGGGGATTGCGACCATTGAAACTCAACCCTCGCTCAAAGTCACCAGCGTCAGCAGCCTGCCGGAAGATAGCAAGGTAATTGCGCTGGAAGTCACCCGCACATCATAAGGCATACCATGTCTGTTAAGATGATTATGACCTGGGATATTGCACCCAACCACGAACAGGAATATTTTGAGTTTGTTGTGCGGGAGTTTATTCCCGCCGTCAAACACATGGGGGTGGATTTAAGCGACGCCTGGGCGACTGTTTATGGAGACCGCCCGCAAATATTGATCACAGCGGTCGCACCCAGCCTGTCAAAGGCGCGCCAATTGCTTCGCTCGGCAGAGTGGAAAGAGATCCAATCCCGATTGCTGGAGTTGGTGGTTAACTTCAATGTCAAAATCGTGGAAGCCCGCAACAGCTTCCAATTCTGACCGGAAAGATTTGTCACTTACAACCCATCTCCTGGACTGGTACCAACAGCATGCCCGAAGCATGCCCTGGCGCGGACACCCTGACCCATATGCGGTCTGGGTGTCTGAAATTATGTGCCAACAAACCCAGGTAGAGACGGTTATTCCATATTTCTTGCGCTGGATGGAACGGTTTCCGACTGTGGCAGCCCTGGCAAACGCTGAAGAGCAGGATGTCCTGGCGCTTTGGGAAGGTCTGGGGTATTACGCCCGCGCCCGCAGCCTGCATAAAGCTGCCCGCATCGTGTCCACTCAATACCAGGGACATCTTCCCCAATCCCGCGTTGAGTTGGCTGCCCTGCCGGGTATTGGTCCATATACCGCTGGCGCCATCGCCTCCCTTGCTTTTGGATTGGATGAAGCAGCTTTGGATGGCAACATCCGCCGTGTCTTATCGCGTGTATTCAACGT